>JAATEW010000223.1 GCA_015655535.1 Hyphomicrobiales bacterium
GCTCGACGAGGTGCGCAGTTTCAACGGCCAGTTCGGCCAGGTCAGGAGCTTGTTTTCCTTCTCCGGCGGCTGCGGCATGATTTCGAGCTGCTTCACCGAAACCGCGCCCTGGCGGATCGATGTGCCGATGCAATCGGAACCAGTGTCGCCGCCGCCGATCACGACGACATGTTTGCCGGCGGCGAGGATCGGCAGATTGCTATGGATCGGCTCCCTGCCGACGCGGCGGTTTTGCTGAGGCAGAAAATCCATCGCGAAATGAACGCCCGAGAGATCGCGGCCAGGGATCGGCAGATCGCGCGGCTTCTCGGCGCCGCCCGCGAGGATCACCGCGTCGTAATCGGCGAAGAGCTTGGCGACTTCGAGGTCGACGCCGACATTGACGCCGCAATGGAAGATCACGCCTTCGGCTTCCATCTGCGCGACGCGGCGGTCGATATGATGCTTTTCCATTTTGAAGTCGGGAATCCCATAGCGCAGCAACCCGCCGGGTTTGAGATTTTTCTCATAGACATGCACATCGTGCCCGACGCGGGCGAGCTGCTGCGCAGCGGCGAGCCCTGCCGGGCCGGAGCCGACGATGGCGATGCGCTGATGCGTTCTGCGCTCCGGAGGCTCGGGCTTCAACCAGCCGTTGTCCCAGGCGCGGTCGACGATCGTGCATTCGATCGTCTTGATCGTGACCGGCGTCTCTTGCAGATTCAGCGTGCAGGAGGCTTCGCACGGCGCCGGACAGACGCGGCCGGTGAACTCCGGAAAATTATTGGTCGAATGAAGATTGCGCGCGGCCTCTTCCCAATCCGCATGATAGACGAGATCGTTCCAATCGGGGATCTGGTTGTTCACCGGACAGCCCGTGTGGCAATAAGGAATGCCGCAATTCATGCAGCGCGCCGCCTGATCCTTCGTCGCTTCTTCCGATAAAGGAATCAGAAATTCCTTATAGTGGCGGATGCGATCGGAAGCTGGCGCATAGCGCCGGTCGCGCCGGTCGATCTCGATAAAACCCGTCACCTTGCCCATGGATTCAGTCACACGCCTTTCGATGTTGAGAATGGTTCGGATCAACAGCCGCGAATGCGGCCAAAGTCAAGCGTCGGCGGCACCTGCAAAGCAGGATGCTTTGGGGCATGAACTCATAAAATGCGTTGATCTCAAAGGTTGGGCGCGTTCCTTCTCCCCGTGGGAGAAGGTGCCCAGCGCAGCGAGGCGGGTGAGGGGTTACTGCCCATCCGGGTGAGACAGTAACCCCTCACCCGGCGCTTTCAGCGCCACCCTCTCCCTCTGGGAGAGGGTTCGCCGGTCCTCATTTATGTCTGAGACCAAGCCATCCGATCCAATGGAACTTACAAAACAGCCAAGAAATCGGGTGCCGTCCCATGGCCGCGTTCCACTATACGCTTAAGTTAAACGTATATTGTCATTTCAGGCGGGCATTTCTTTGAGAAATGGAATGATCTGAAAGATATCCTTATCATTATACCTGCCGTAGATAGCAGTATTCTCAGCACCGACGCCCAATTGCCCGATCAGAACGTAATCGTGAGCGGGATTAATACATTTCTGAAATAGAGGCGCGACATGTTCGAAATCTATATTCGTTTCGAAGATGTAAAGTGATGGCGATTGACGCCACCATGTCAAAGCATATTCTTCGACAACCTCAACGAGGTTTTCATAACGTCTCTTATGATTAGGCTTTACGGCGGTTTCCTCCGGATCTTCGATGCGGAAATTCAGCCAATAGATACGGTTAGCCACGGCTCTGTCTTTCTTCGATGGGGCCTGACCTGGGATGGAAGCGGACCCCCAAGGGCCGTCGCTGACCTTCGCCCGGTCCGGCGAATATTCATTCGGCGGGCCCTTGTCGCAGAAAGAGCCCTTGACCTCAATCGCCCTAGCAAAATCTGCTCCTCAACCCGCCGCGCGCCGGGATCAGCGGTGCCTGCTTGAGAAAACAGCTTACGCTTTTCGCCGCCGGGCTTTAGGACAGCCGCGCAACAAATTTGTGATGGCAGGGAGCATCCGGTGGAACAAAGAGCCTTGGGCACGTCGGCTTTGCGCATCGCACCTTTGGCGCTCGGCGGCAATGTGTTCGGCTGGACGGCGGATGAAGCGACATCCCTGTCCTTGATCGATGCCTTCGTCGAGCGCGGCTTTTCCCTGATCGACACGGCCGATGTCTATTCGACCTGGGTCGAAGGTCACCAAGGCGGCGAGTCGGAGGCGATCATCGGCCGCTGGTTGAAGCGCGGCGGCGCCCGCGAGAAAATCGTGATCGCGACCAAGGTCGGCATGGATATGCGCAAGGCCGGCAAAGGCCTTTCCAAAGCGCATATCATTCAATCGACGGAGAACTCGCTGCGGCGCCTTGGTACCGATTATATCGACCTCTACCAAGCCCACATCGACGATATTTCCGTGCCGCTCGAGGAAACGCTCGAAGCTTTCGCAAGCCTCGTCAAGGCCGGCAAGGTGCGCGCCATCGGCGCTTCGAATTATGTCGCGCCGAGGCTCGCCGAGGCTCTCGCCGTGAGCGCGAAGAACGGCTGGCCGCGCTTCGACTGCGTGCAGCCCAATTACAATCTCGTCAATCGCTCTCTGTTCGAAGGCGCCTTGCAAAAGCTCTGCATCGACGAACATCTCGGCGTCATTCCCTATTATGCGCTGGCCGCCGGCTTCCTCACCGGCAAATATCGCAGCGTCGCGGATTTGCCGGGCAGCGCGCGGGCTGGCACGGTCGCGCATTATCTCGATCCGCGCGGCCTCGATATTCTGGACGAGCTCGATAAGATCGCGGACCGTCTCGAGGCGACCCCGGCGCAGATCGCGATTGCCTGGGTCATGGCGCAGCCAGGCGTCACAGCGCCGATCGTGAGCGCGACAAGCTTGGCGCAACTCCAAGATGTCATGAAGGGCGCGGCGATCACGCTCGACAGGAAGGCGCTCGATCGTCTCGACCGCGTGAGCGCCTGAACGGGCCCATTCCACAGCGCTTCCGGCTCGAAGTTCGACCTGTGCTTCCCGTCGCCTTGCCGGAGCTTGCCCTTGGACGCGGCCGAGTTTCTCTTCCCCACCGATCTGAGCGTTACCGGCACCAAGATCGGCAAGGTTCTGCTCATCGGCTCCTGCATGGCGGAAGCCTATCTGAAATATTTCAAGGAGATCGCGCCGGATACCGTCTTCGATTGGGTGATGTTCAACAATGTGGCCGAACTCCCCGACATCGAAGAAGCGCAGCTTCGCTCTTACGACTTCCAATATATCCAGCTCTCCTTGCGCTATGTCGTGATGGATGAGGTCGTCAATTTCTCCGGCTTTTTGGCGGATGGCATGGCGGAGGCGATCTTCGATCGCGGGCGGCAAATATTGCGGCCCATGCTCGACGCGGCCCTCAAGCATAATAAAAGCCATAATGTGCCGGCCTTCGTCGCCAATTTCTTCGTGCCGCAGGTGCCGGTGGTCGGCGCGCTCGACCAGATCGGATCGGCAAAGGATTTCACGGCGATCGTCAGGCGGCTGAACGACGAACTCGCGAACCTGGTTCGCCAATATAAAAACGTCTATCTGGCCGATGTCGATGCAATCGGCAATTCCATCGGCAAGCGCTATTTCCTCGAAGACGTGATCGGCTTTTATTCGCATTCTGCCTATTGGGGCCCGGTCTACGACGCGTTCGACCTGTCGCCAACCTATAACGCCCCATCAACCAGGCGCATCGATCATCTGCCGAGCATGGATGAGGTCTATGGCTCGCATGCGGATCAATTGTTCAAAGCGATCTGGCGGCAGCTGGAATGCCTTGTCCGCACGATCAACCAGATCGACATGGTCAAATTGGTGATCTTCGATCTCGACGACACGATGTGGCGCGGCCAGATCGCCGAACATTACGGCGATGGAGGCGAATGGCCTGTTTTCCATGGCTGGCCGGTCGGCATTTGGGAGGCCGTTCAGCATTTGCGCGCGCGCGGCATCATCGTCGCGATCTGCTCCAAGAATGAGGAGACCCTCGTGCGTGCGCGCTGGCCCCGCGCCGTCCCCATGTGGCTTACGCTGGAGGATTTTCCGCTTCGCGAAATCAACTGGAACCCGAAGGCAGAAAATGTCGCGAGCATCATCAAGGCCGCGAGCGTCACGCCGAAGAGCGCGGTCTTCGTCGATGACAATCCCGTCGAGCGGGAGTCGGTCCGCGCCGCTCTTCCCGGCATTCGCACCATAGGCTCGAACCCGCATGTCACGCGGCGGATTCTCCTTTGGTCGGCGGAAACGCAATTGGCGTTTCGCTCGCAGGAATCCGCCAAACGCGAGGAGTCCATCCGGCAATTGCAGTTGCGTGAAAGCGATCGCGGCGCTCTCTCCAGGGAGGAGTTTCTTCAGAGCCTCGGATGCACCGTCTTCATCAAGCACATTCAATCGTCGAACCATCCGGACTTCGCGCGGAGCCTAGAGCTGCTCAACAAAACAAATCAGTTCAACACGACGGGCGTCAGATGGAGCGCAGCTCAACTAGAGACGTTCTTTAATATTGGCGGCGAGATATTCACCTTCCAGGTCTCCGATAAATACACCGATTATGGGATCGTCGGGGTCATCCTTTACCGGGATGGGACATTCGCTCAATTCGCGATGAGCTGCCGTGTCCTCGGCTTGGAGGTGGAGACCTCGGTCGTGCATTTCATCATGTCGCATCTCCACACGGCTGTGGGGCGTACGGAATTCGTGGCGCGGGTGTTCGAGACGGAGGCGAACATGGTCTGCCGCGATATTTTCATCCGCTGCGGATTTGCGCCGGCGGCTGGCGCCGTCGGCTTGCAGCTGCGTGGCGCGGACCCCATTCCCCCAATAGCTGCTCATCTCTCCTTGGGTTTTGCCCCGGAAGTGGCGCTGGCCGCCGAGTGACAGGCCCTTTTTCGGCACATGCCGAAATTATGAGTGCAAATTCCCGCCGAGATGATTAATGTTAAGCTAGCGTTTGCGTGAGTAGGACCCGTGCGTCTCGACGGTTCGACAAAAGCGATCGGGACGATGTGCCCTCCAGCCGTGCGGGTTGTGCTGGCTCCTGGAGGTTTGGCGCCTGCATTTGAGACGCGTTCAAACGCGAGCGGCCTGCCGCCGGAAATCGCCTTTCTCTCGGCCTATGGCGTCGCGCCCGCGCAATTGATCGCGGCGGCAGGGCTTGCCCGCAAACAAGGCGTCCCGCCCGACCGCGCATTGCTGGCGGGCGGCGCCGTCACCGAGCGCTTTTTCTACGAATGTCTGGCGCGCCATCTGGGCCTTGCCTTTATCGAAGAACCGGTGCGCCTGCAGGACAGGGCCACGGAGACCTATCCGCAAGCGATCCGCGCCGGGATTGCCCGTTTCGAGGGGCCGGCCGGTCCATGCTGGCTGGCGGCGCCGCGCGGCGAGGGTCTCAAAGCGCTGTTACGCGCCATCCGGCGTGGCGGCATACAAAGGTCCCGTCTCGCGATCACGACGCCGTCGCATCTGTCGCGATGCGGGCGCGAGGCCGCGCATCGCCGGATCGCTGCCGATGCGAGCTATGATCTTTTAAGTACCGACGCGGATCTCAGCGCCCACAGCGGCGCCAATCCGTTGCAGAAGGGCGCCGCTGCGATCGGCCTCCTCATCTTTGCTTTGTCCTTCGCGATCGTGCCTTCGGCCGCGGCCAATCTTTGGCTGGTCGCGATCGCTTGCGTGTTTTTTGCCACGGTCTTCTTCAGGCTTTATGTGTTCGCCGCCGCGCTGGGCGCCCCGCGCGCGCGCAGCGTGTCGCTCGAAGACCACGAATTTCCGAATTATACGATCGTGAGCGCGCTCCACAAGGAAACGAGAATTGCCGCCAGGCTCGCCGCGATGATCGAACGCATCGATTATCC
>JAATEW010000134.1 GCA_015655535.1 Hyphomicrobiales bacterium
AGGATTTTGTTCGAACGAGAGCAAAAAAGGCGCGTTGAAAGAGCGGCCGTGTCCATCGATCACGTAAGGCTGCTCTAGCAATCGAGACGATCACCGGCCGCATCACTCATGCTCCCAGACCGATGGCAGCAAGGCTGTAGGATCGCATGACAATTTTTGGGAGAATTCCCCAGCATAAACCCCAGCATAATTCGTCTTCTATGCTGGGCTTATGGAGTTAAGTCTTTGATTCGATGGTGGGCGCACACGGGCTCGAACCGTGGACCCGCTGATTAAGAGTCAGCTGCTCTACCAACTGAGCTATACGCCCATCGAAAATAACCGCTCGATCAGCAGGGCAAGGCCCTGCCGCATGGGCGAGTGAGGGCGTTTAGCAAACGCGGCGGCGCCTGTCCAGCTTTTCGCGCATCATTCTGAAAAGTCGGAGACTTCCAAATGATGCGCGAAAGCCAGATACCGCGCTTCCAGCCGTAAAATTAGCCGGCCAGCATCTCGGGCCGGGATTTGCCGCGCTTCACCATCAGTTTGTTGAGCGCGGCTATATAGGCCCGCGCTGAGGCCACGAGCGTATCCGGGTCGGCGCCCTTGGCGGTGACGGATTTGCCATCCTCGGCGAGGCGGACTGACACTTCGGCCTGCGCGTCGGTGCCCTGCGTTACTGCGTGGACCTGATAGAGTTCGAGCACCGCGCCATGCGGCACCAGCGCCATGATCGCGTTGAAGATCGCATCGATCGGGCCATTGCCGGTCGCCTGATGTGTCTTCTGCTCGCCATTGACTTCGAGCGTCAGAGCCGCCGATTGCGGGCCATGGGTGCCCGCCATGACGGAGAGCGACACGAGCTTAATATGCTCGTGCTGATGGCCGATTTCGTCGTCGACAAGCGCGATCAGATCCTCGTCATAGACGATCTTCTTGCGATCGGCCAAATCCTTGAACCGCGCGAAAGCCTCTTCGAGCGCATTGTCGCCCAGGTCATAGCCGAGTTCCTTCAGCTTTTCCTTGAAGGCGTGGCGGCCGGAATGCTTGCCCATGACGAGCGAGGTCTTGTTCACGCCGACGCTTTCGGGCGTCATGATCTCATAGGTCTGCGCGTTCTTCAGCATGCCGTCCTGGTGGATGCCGCTTTCATGCGCGAAGGCGTTCCGTCCGACGATCGCCTTATTATATTGCACCGGAAAGGACGACACCGCCGAGACGAGCTTCGATGCGCGCACCAGCATCGAGCTGTCGATACCGCTGTGATAGGGCATGGCATCGCCGCGCACACGCAGCGCCATCACGACCTCTTCGAGCGCCGCATTGCCGGCGCGCTCGCCGAGCCCGTTCACCGTGCATTCGATCTGCCTTGCACCGCCGGCGACGCCTGCGAGCGTATTGGCGACGGCAAGGCCGAGATCATTATGGCAATGGACAGAGAAGATCGCCTTGTCGGAATTGGGGACTTTTTCGCGCACGGTTTCGAAGATGCGGCGATATTCGTCCGGCACCGCATAGCCGACCGTATCTGGAATATTGATCGTCGTGGCGCCCGCTGCGATCGCGGCTTCCACACAGCGGCAGAGAAAATCGATCTCGCTGCGGGTGCCATCCTCGGCCGACCATTCGATGTCGCCGACGAGATTTCTCGCGCGCGCGACATTGGTCTTGATCATCTCCAGCACCTGCTCCGGCTCTTTGTTGAGCTTATATTTCATGTGGAGCGGCGAGGTGGAGACGAAGACATGAATGCGCGGATGCTTGGCGTGGCGCACGGCTTCGGCGCAACGGTCTATGTCCTTGCTGGCCAGGCGCGCCAGGCCCGCGATGGTCGCGCGTTTGGCGCGGCGCGAGATTTCGGAGACGGCCTCGAAATCGCCCTCGGATGTCACCGGAAAGCCCGCTTCGATGATGTCGACGCCCATGGTGTCGAGGAGTTCGGCGACTTCGAGCTTTTCTTCGAGCGTCATCGAGGCGCCGGGCGATTGTTCGCCATCGCGCAGCGTCGTGTCGAAGATCAGAACCTGATTCGTATTGGCAATGGAGGCGGGCGCCGAAGCTGCGCCGTGATCTGGGTGAACGTCTTGGGTCATCTGATGATCCTGAAGGAAGTGGGTCCGGATTTCAATTCGCGCTTGGTCCCCTGAAGGCCAAGGCGAAGCCCGGCCGGCCGTCAGGGGCGGCTAAGGAGAAGAAGCCCGGAAAGGAGGCTCACGCAGACGCAAAGCGACGCAGCGGCAGGCAAAGGCGCTGCCGGCTTTAGTCCATCATGGGACCCTTGCGTCAAAATGGCTTCAGGCGACACAGAATGCCTCGATTTCAATCGGATTAGAAGTTTAAACGAAGGCGAGGGCGGAGGCAAGCACAAGCATTAAGGCGCGTCTGGACCTTTCCGGGCCGCCAGCTTAGCCGCGCGCTGGGCATGGGCTTCCTTCGCATGCTCGATGACGAGACCTTCGACAAAATCCTGAAACGCCGGCAACCAGATTCCATTATGGCCGTCTATGACGTCTTTCGTTGCCGTGACGACCCAGAAGGGATTGCGCTCGTCGAGAGGGCCTATGTTCGCGAGCATGGCCTTACCGCCGAAGCGGCTCAAACCGGGCGCGTTGGCGGGCACAGATGGCCCCGCCGAAAGCGCGTGGGTCTGCATCCAAGGCAAATGGCCCATCGTATGGATCAGCGCTTGACGCTCCTGCCGGCCTTTCGTGCGTTCCAGCAGGAGAGAGGTGGCCATTCCGGCAGGAAAAGCGAGGCCCGTCGCCCAGTCGTTCGCGGCGGTGACTGAAACGAAAACCGGCAATTGATTTTCCGCGAACGTGCCTTTTCCACGTTCCTTGATGACATCGTAAATCGGTAAATAGCGAACAGCTTCGAAGGCCGGATTGATGAGCAAAACCAAATCGGCGAAAGAGGGCACTATATGCCCGGATTGGGTCGCCGCCGCTTCGATCAAAGATTGCGCGAGCGCGGCATAGACGATCATGCCCCCGAAACTATGACCGGCAATCAACAGGAGCGGTGATCCGCCTGCATCCTGACAGGCGCGGCGATATTGCCGCAATCGGCCAAAGAGTTCGCGCGGTGCGCCTTGGGCCACTCGCCACCCGGCCTGCTTGCGATCCCAAAAGCTGAGGTTTTCGAGAACGCCATAGCCATAGAGCGAGAGGCCGCGCCAAGCCACGAAAATGCCGATGACGGGAATGGCGTGCGTGCCTTGCTCCGCGGCGACTTTTTGCAACACATCGCAAAAGTTGGCGAGATTGTCGTCGCCGCTCTGTGCGTCGTGTTTCCAGCCGTGAACGAAGACGAGCGTGATCGTGTCCACGTTCTCGAGCTTCGTGAGCTTGTCATCAAGGGCTTTCATTTGCCGTCGATCTTGGCAGCGGCCCTGGTCGTCGAATTCCACAATAATTAAAGTATAGCCGGGCCCTTGAAAGACGGCGTCCGGGGATTGATTGGCTTTGTTTGGCATGATGCCGATTGGAAAAACTTTTCGAATAGGGGCCAAGCCGGGAAGCGGCGGTGCGGCATTTTGATTTTGGGACATGGCTCAAAGCCTCATTGCGAGTGAAAGCGATTGTGGTGAAAATAGAACAAATAATATCGTGAATGTCGGCGAGAATGCTGTCGTATGCAAGCTCCTTCGGTCCACATTGGCAGATGTTGGAATCAGCCGGCCGGTGCCGTTGTGCCGTCTGGAGCGCTCGTCAGACATTGAATTCGCCTCATGGTGGATCATTCGCCAAGGGCTTCGACGGAGAACCTGCACTGGCCTATGTTTTCGTTCTTCTCGTGGGCCTCGCCGCGGGTGCGATCAGCGGTGTGATCGGCACCGGCGCTTCTATCCTGCTTCTGCCGGTCCTGGTCTTTGAATACGGTCCAAAGCAGGCCGTGCCGATCATGGCGATCGCGGCGTTGATGTCGAATGTCGCGAAGGTGATGGCCTGGTGGCGGGAGGTCGATTGGCGGGCCTTCGCGGCCTATTCGATTCCAGGCGTTCCGGCGGCGGCACTCGGCGCACGGACGCTTTTGGTATTGCCGGGGCACGTGGTCGATATCGCCCTCGGTGTGTTCTTCCTGGCGATGATCCCGGCGCGGCGCTGGCTGCATAGCCGCCACTTCCATATCGGGCTCTGGCAATTGGCGCTGGCAGGCGCTTTGATCGGCTTCGTGACGGGCATCGTTCTCTCGACCGGGCCGCTCAGCGTCCCGGCCTTTACCTCCTATGGTCTGACGAGGGGCGCCTTTCTATCGACGGAGGCGGTGAGTTCGCTGGCCTTGATGGTCAGCAAAGTGACCACGTTTCAGCAATTGGGCGCGCTGCCTTGGCCCGCGATCCTGACGGGCTTCATCATCGGCTCGGCTGTCATGATCGGCACTTTCGTCGGAAAAATAGTCGTTCAGCGGATGAGTCTCCAGACCTTCGAGCGCCTCATGGACGTGATGCTGTTTGGCGCCGGCGTGGCTTTGCTTTGGGCTGCGTTCAGTTTATGAAGGCCTGAGCATCGCCACCTATTCACGCTTGGCAAGCGCTTCCAAATTGGCGATCAGGCGCTGCAATAAATCGATCAGCATTTTGATCTCAGCGTCGCTCATACCGGCAACGGCCGCATCATTGCCGGCATCGACCACCTCATCGATTTTGGGAAGGATAGCCTGCGCTTTGCGGGTGAGCGAGATTAGGCTGCTGCGACCGTCGTCGGGATCTGGGCTGCGTTTGATCATCCCGTCGCGTTCGAGGCGCGCCAGCAATTGAGCCATGCTCGGCTGCTCGATCTGTGCGCATTGCGCCAGATCTTTCTGCGAATGCTTCTCTCCCGTCCTCAACATATTGAGAACCGGAAAGCTCGCCACGCCAAGTCCGAACTCGCGGAATCTGGTATCCCCCAAGCGGAGAAATAATCTCGACGCCCTGATCGTGAGATGACCCGGCCGTTCGTGCAGCGCCCATTTTGGCATTATGGTTCTCTTACATAGGCTCCTATACAAAATGTATAGCATCCTATATATAGCCAATCCGAACCTGTGCAAGCAAGGCCCACCTCGGAAGGAAAGAACCATGATCACGATTATCGGTGCAGGAATGGGCGGTCTCAC
>JAATEW010000333.1 GCA_015655535.1 Hyphomicrobiales bacterium
AAGGCCCGAAGACCAGAAAGAACACGCCGAGATCGACGACGAAACCATTGATGGCGGGCAAGGCGAGACCGGTCGTATAAGGACCGCCGAGCCACATCATCGCAGCGCAGGCGGTGACCGCGATCAAAGCCTCAAGCAGGAGCCTGATCCGGCCCGAAAATCCATTATGGGTCTGCCGCGTCACTTTCAAGAAATCGTCGTAGAAGCCGATGAGGCCGACGCCGATCATCACAAGCAGAACGATCCAAATATAAGGATTGGCCAGATTGGCCCAAAGCAAGGTCGCGACGATGAGGCCTGAAAGGATCATCAAGCCGCCCATGGTGGGTGTGCCCTTCTTCGTCAGAAGATGCGATTGCGGGCCATCGGTGCGGATCGGTTGCCCTTTGCCTTGCTTCAAGCGCAGAGCCGCGATGATCTTCGGTCCAAAGAAAAAGACGAAGAACAAAGCCGTCGCGGTCGCGCCGCCGGCCCGAAACGTAATGTAGCGAAAGAGATTGAGCGGACCATGCGTCAAAAGTTCCGCGAGCCAAAAGAGCATATTCTAATCCTTAGAGTGTGATCGCTTTGAATTTTATCGCAATCATTCTCGAACCTTTTGTTTGACGCATGATCTTATCGGAAAAGTCTGCAACTTTTCTAAGATCATGCTTGCGCCGGAGTTGGGGCCGCGAAATTCTGTTTGAGCGCATTGACAATTTTGCTCATGCGGCTGCCGTTCGATCCTTTGACGATGATGACGTCGCCATGGCGGACCGCATCGCTCACGAGCGGTTCGAGATCGGCGACATCGTCGCGCCAGGCGCCGCGTTGCGCATCGGGCAGAGCGTCGAAGAGAGACTTCATCAAAGGTCCCGCCGCGAAGACGAGATCGATATGATTGGCGCCGACATCCGAAGCGATGCCGCGATGCCACGAGGCCTCATTGGCACCCAATTCGAGCATATCGCCGAGCACGGCGATGCGGCGGCCCTCAAGCCCGACCGGCAAGGCACCGGCCAGCGCCAAAGCCGCGCTCATCGAAGCCGGATTGGCATTATAGCTTTCGTCGATCACCGTAAACGGCCCTTGCGCCGTCTCGAGGATCAGCCTTTGCCCACGCCCCGCCTGGGCCTGGAAAAAGGCAAGTGCTGCGACCGCGTCGTCGAGCGCGAGGCCGGAGGCGCGCGCCGTCAGCAGCACGGCCAGGGAATTCATGGCGAGATGCTTGCCCGGTGCGCCGAGGCGATAGGTCACTTCGCGCCCGAAGATACGCGCATGGATCATCGAATGATCGGCCGCGAGCGCAATATCGAGCAGCCTCGCATCGGCCTTTTCATGCTCGCCGAAACTAAGGATATGATCCCCGGGCGAGTCTTTCGCATGCGCTTCGAGCCGTTCGAATTGCGCGCTGTCGCGATGGATGATCGCGGTGCCGCCGCGCATCAGGCCTGAAAAAATTTCGGCCTTGGCATCGGCTATGGCATCGACGCTGTCGAAATATTCGAGATGAACCGGCGCGACATTGGTCACGATGGCAACATGCGGCCGCACCATCGCGACGAGCGGCGTGATCTCGCCCGCGTGATTCATGCCGATCTCGAACACACCGTAATGCGCGGATTTCGGCATGCGCGCCAAAGTGAGCGGCACGCCCCAATGGTTATTATAGGACGCGACCGAGGCATGCGTCGGACCGCTTTGGGTGAAGACGAGGCGCAGCGCCTCTTTCGTCGATGTTTTGCCGACGGAGCCCGTCACCGCGATGATGCGCGCGGGAGAGCGCTGCCGCGCGGCTTTCCCCAACCGTCGCAGCGCGGCCAGCACATCATGCACGATATAAAGCGGGCCATGGCCTTTGAACGCATCGGCATGGGCTTCATCGACCACGGCCGCGGCGGCGCTCTTTTCCAGCGCGGCTTCGACATAATCATGGCCGTCATTCGCATCGCCCTTGATCGCGAAGAAGAGATCGCCTTGCGCAAGCGTTCGCGTATCGATCGAAATGCCATAGGCGGCCGACGGCACATAGCCGGACACACGCGCTTCGAGCGGCGCGACGAGACCAAGGCCAGTCCATAGAGGCTCAGGTGTTGTCGTCATCATGTTCACGCGCCGAGGTCCCTGAGGACCGCCCTGGCACAATCCGCGTCCGAGAAGGGCAAAGTCTTGTTGCCGATGATCTGGCCGGTCTCATGGCCTTTGCCGGCGATCAGCAGAACGTCGCCTGATTGCAGCGCCTTGATGCTCTCCGCGATCGCCGCGGCACGGTCGCCGATCTCGCTTATATGCGCGGCGGCGCTCGCGCCCTCAAGGATCGCGCGACGGATCAGGGCCGGATCTTCGCTGCGCGGATTATCGTCCGTGACGACGACCCGATCGGCCAGGCGTGCGGCGACTTCGCCCATGATCGGCCGTTTGCCCATGTCGCGATCGCCGCCGCAGCCGAAGACCACGGTCAGATTTTTCGCCGTCAGCGGGCGCAAGGTGCGCAAGGTTTTGTCGAGCGCGTCGGGCTTATGCGCATAATCGACGAAGACGGGCGCATCGTGATAGCGCCCGACGAGTTCGAGCCGCCCGGGCGCGCCTTCCAAATGTTGGAGCGCGGCGAAGACTTCGTCCGGCGGGCTGCCTGTTGCGATGCAAAGTCCCGCCGCGACCAGAGCATTCGAAACCTGGAAATCGCCTGCAAGCGGCAGCTTCACCGCATAGGTCTTGCCCTCATAGGCAACCTCGATATGGGAGGCGAGCGTCTCAGGCGTCACTTTAACGAGACGCAGGGCCGTGCCCTTGGCGCCGACCGTGAAAAGCTTGAGCCCCCGCGCCTCGCAAGTCGCGATGACTTTATTCGCCACATCGCTGTCGGCATTCACGATAGCCGGTTGACCCTTGTGAAGCAAAGTATCGAAGAGCCGCAGTTTCGCGTCGAGATAGTCTTCGAGCGTCGCATGATAATCGAGATGATCGCGCGAGAGATTGGTGAAGGCGCCAGCCGCCAGACGCACGCCGTCGAGCCGCCGCTGGATGATGCCGTGCGAGGAGGCTTCCATGGCAAGATGCGTTACGTCCTCATCGGCCAGGCGCGCCATGGCCCAGTGCATCTGGATCGGGTCTGGCGTCGTCAGGCTGCCATAGCTGCCACCCAAGGGCGCTATAATGCCAAGCGTGCCGAGCGATGCGGCGAGCTTGCCGAGCCTGCCCCAGATCTGCCGCGTGAAAGCGGCGACCGATGTCTTCCCGCTTGTGCCGGTGATGGCGACGATCGTCTCCGGCTGCTCCTGATAGAAACGCGCCGCGCCGAACGAGAGACTGCTGCGCACATCCGCGACTTTGACGAAAGCCGCATCTTCGAAATTCGTCCCAGGATCGCTTTCGGCCACGACGGCAATCGCGCCTTTGGCGACCGCTTCCGGCGCGAAACTGAGGCCATTGACCTTGGTGCCGGGCACGGCAAAAAACACAAAGCCCGGTTCGATCGTGCCGCTATGCACGCTGAGACCGCGCACTTCCCGGCCGGCGAAGCGCGCCGGAATTTCAGCCGTGGGAAGAAAATCGGCCAGATGCATCAATGGCCTCCACGCCCGGTTTGCGGAATATTCGCCATTCCATAGCCGAGTTTGGCGAGCAGCGGAAAAGGCTGCGTCGGCAGATCGATCCGCGGCGCGACGCCGAGCATCGGCCCGGTATGCTCGATGATCTTACCCGTCACAGAGCCGGAATTCCACGCGGCGGTGCGAAAGCCGCCGGTTTCAGGCAGGCCTTGCGGTTCATCCATCAAGGTCAGGAAGAGATATTTCGGCTTATCGGCCGGAAGAATCGCCATGAAGGTCGTGAACACTCTATCCTTGGAATAATGGCCATGCACGATCTTGTCCGCCGTGCCGGTCTTACCGCCAATGAAATAGCCTTTGATATTGGCGTTGCGCGCAGTGCCTATCTCCGCGTTGAGACGCAAGAGATAGCGCATGGTTTCGGATACCTCGGGCCGGACGACCCGGGGCGCATCCTTCTTGGCATCCTCTTCGCCTCGCTTCAAGAAGGTCGGCGGTATCATAATGCCGCCGTTGACGAGAGCGCCGACAGCCATGATCGCCTGCAAAGGTGCGACATTGAGCCCCTGTCCGAAAGCAATCGTCATCGTATTCAATTCGCTCCAGTTTTTCGGCACGAGCGGCTCGGCCGATTCCGGCAATTCCGTATGCAGCCGCGTCAATTGCCCCATTTTGCGCAAAAACGCCTTATGGCCTTCGACACCGACCATCAGAGCCATGCGGGCCGTGCCTATATTCGACGAATAAGTGAAGACTTCGGGCAAAGTAAGGAAACGATGCTGGGGCTCGAAATCATGGATGGTGAAGCGCGAATAGCGCAAAGACTCCCGCGCATCGAGCCGCGAATTCAAATTCACCTTGCCGGATTCGAGCGCCATGGCGATCGTAATCGCCTTGAAGGTCGAACCCATCTCATAAACGCCAACCGACAGACGGTTAATGTGATTGGGATCGAGTGCGTCGGCCGGATTGTTCGGATCGAAATCCGGCAATGAAGCCATGGCGACAACTTCGCCCGTATTGACATCGAGGATCGCCGCCGCGCCCCCCTTTGCCTTGAACTTCGCGATGCCTTTTTCGAGTTCCTCGCGCACGGCATAAGTCGCCTCCAAATCGAGCGAGGTCACGATGGGCTTCAGAGTCTCAGGCGTCAGACTGAAACCCGCGCCATGCAGATCGGCGAGGCCTTGCCCGTCGATATATTTTTCGAGACCCGAAATGCCGACGCCGTCGAGATTGGCGAATCCGAGCACATGCGCCGCGATGGAGCCATTCGGATAGACGCGCTTGTTTTCTTGCAAAAAGCCGATGCCCGGAAGTCCAAGGTGATAGACTTCCTGCTGCTGCTTGGGCGTGATCGCCCGCTTGACCCAAATGAATCCTTTTCCCGAACTCAGCCGGTCGCGCAATTCCTTCGGATCGACATCGGGCAGGACGGCGGTCAAGAGTTCGACGGCTTCGTCCTTGTCGATGATCCGGCGCGGCTCGGCGAAAACCGACATGACTTTGATGTCGGTTGCCAGCACTTCGCCATTGCGGTCGAGAATATCGGGTCTTGCCGCGGCGACGACTTCCGAAGCACCGTGTTTCAAGGCTTGCTGCGCGCCCGAATGCAGGCCAAGCATGACAAGCCTCCCGCAGATAACGCCATAGACTAACACGAAGATCACGGCCACGAGCCTGATGCGCCGCGTACTTTTATCCAGCCGCGTCGCGAAGAGCCCAACGCAGAAGCGCCACAGCCTGCGCATGCGCGTCGGCTTCGCGGCACTGCCTTGGCGATCAGGCTGAGAAGAAGGGGGCGCGATGCTCATGCGGCTTGCATCTCATCTTGCGGAGCTGGAGGGCGTGACGGAACCGGCGGCATTGCCGTCGCGCGGCGTATTGGTGGGCTCGGCGAGGCCAAGCGCTTCAAGCTTGCGGCCGATCTCGTCGACCCTCATGCCGCGATCGGGCAAGGCTTCCGCGCCGACGATCTGGTTCAGCGCCAAAGGTTGCAGATCGAGAAGCTTATCGGCCAAGGGCTGCACCCGTTCGGGGCGCGTGACATGCGCCCATTCGGCCTTGAGCATGCCGATCGAATCCTGCTCGTCTTTGATTTGATGTTTGAGCGAGGCGATTTTCTCGGCGTGAAAAATCGTTTCGTATTTGATCGAATAGGCATAGATCGCCGAGCCCACCAGGGCGAGGATCGCGAGCAGGTTCAAAAACCGCACCATGTCAGCGGCCTTTCGGATCGTGTTGCGGCAGACGGGTGAGCTTTGCGAGCGCTTCGTCGAGAGGGCGAGGCGGCGCCTCGTTCCTGATGCCGAAGCGCAGCTTTGCCGAGCGCGCACGGGGGTTCTGCCTAATCTCGTCTTGAGACGGCGTGACGGGCTGGCCCTTCGGCACACTGAACGTCGCCTCTTGGACTTCCGGTTCGCCAGGCAGGCGCCGCGAAGCCGCCTGGCCGCGTCCCGAGCGTGTCGTGAAAAATGTCTTCGCGATTCGATCTTCGAGCGAATGGAAAGTAACGACGGCAAGCCGCCCGCCCGGCTTCAAGACCTGCTCGGCACCGACAAGCACCCGCGAGAGCTCGCCGAGTTCGTCGTTCACGGCGATGCGCAAGGCTTGGAAGCTCTTCGTCGCCGGATGAATATCGCTTGGCCGGTTCGGCGCGACGCGCGCGATCATCTGCGCCAAGGCCAGTGTCGTGGTGTAAGGCGCGGTGGCGCGGTCATACACGATCGCGCGCGCGATGCGGCGCGACGCGCGTTCCTCGCCGAAATGATAAAGAATGTCGGCAAGCTCCGCCTCGTCCAGCGTATTGACGAGATCGGCCGCGCTTGGCCCCTCGCGCCCCATGCGCATGTCGAGCGGCCCATCGAAACGGAAGGAAAAGCCGCGCTCCGGCTCGTCGAGCTGCATCGACGAGAGGCCGATATCGAGAACGACGCCATCGAAACCGGAAAAGCCGAGGCTCAGCGCCGCGCCGGCGAGGTTCGAGAACCGGTCTTGCGACAGGGTGAGCCGCCCTTGCGCCTCTTCGTCGAGATCAAAGCCTCCGGCAATCGCCGTCGGATCGCGGTCGAGCGCGAGCACGCGGGTTCCGGGCGTTGCGAGAATGCCACGCGAATAGCCGCCGGCCCCAAATGTCGCGTCGAGATAAAGCCCGCCTTCGCGAACATCGAGGGCGGCCAGAGCTTCGTCGCGAAGCACGGGAATGTGCCGGACCGGTCCGCCCGCAGCGGGCCTATCGGCATCGCTGCGGTCCGCGCTCATTCCCGTGCTCCATGCGATCGCGGCGCGGTCGCGTCCGGCGTCGCGGATCCGGAGCTGAGCTG
>JAATEW010000150.1 GCA_015655535.1 Hyphomicrobiales bacterium
ACGGCGAACCTGCTGCTGATCGGGCAATATAGCGCGGCGAACTTCACCGCGGCATCCGACGGCGCCGGCGGCACGGTCATCACCGATCCGCCCGTCTCAGCCACACAAGCGCTGTTAACGCAGCCGCATCACGCGTGAGGCATGTAAGGGTGCATGCAGGGCAGAAGCCTGTTCTGTCCTCGGTGTATCGAATGTGGAGTAAGGCATTTGCATGCTTCCGCGCGGCCCAAGGCGTGGAGCATGCAATCATCTGATGATCTCATCCGGCGGAGCAGCAGAAGCATTTCCGCCGATCCCATTCAGTCGAGAGCCGGATGATGGGCGTGCAATGATAGACCAGGGTGGAAAAATGGATCGTCGCGGAGCCGATGAATCCAGCGGCTACGAAAATACTGGTGCTCTTTGCCATATGTTTTGTCCGGATGCAGCACGATGCCGCGCGATGCAGACTCGCGATGAATGAGCACTGAATCCGGAACGAGGGCTGTTTTCCAGCCGCGTTCGGATAATCGCAAACACAGATCGATATCGTTTAGCTCGATCGGCAGATTGATTGCATCGAATCCACCCATTGCGTCGAACTTCCGTTTTTCCACGGCAAGACAGGCGGCGGTGACCGAGGAAACCTCGTGCGGCGTCCGCAACCGGTCGAGATAGCCGGGATCATCCGTTCCTAACAATCTTTCGAAATGACCGGCACGGCCGCCGAGGCCGAGCACCACGCCCGCATGCTGCACGCAGCCGTTCGGATAGAGGAGTTTCGCGCCTACGGCGCCGACTTCGTCTTGCTGAGCCCAGTCGAGAAGAGGGTTGAGCCATTGCTCGTTGATAACCTCGGTATCATTGTTCAAAAAAATAAGCACAGGCGCCAGCGCTTCGGCGGCGGCGTCATTGCAAAAGCGCGCGAAATTGAACGGACCGGGACGTGAGATGACGCGGAAGGGTTGCCGCTGCGCCAATCGGTCGAGCAGATGGCGCGCATCGCGTTGCACGGTCCCATTGTCGACGATGATGATTTCGATCTCGCTCAGGCACGTCATTTTTTCCAGGCTCGCAACACAGCGCCGCAGGAGATCGAACCTGTCTTTCGTTGGAATAATAAGAGTCGCGCGGGGTCCAGAGACAAGTTCGGGCCTGGCACGCATGTTTTTTCCCGCGCGCACATTTGGAGAATGAACGGCAACCGGCGGCTTGCTGCGTCGTGTCCGCATGACCCGTCTTATATGTGTGACCACCGCGTTTTGGGACGGTTGGCCTGTCGTGATCTCTTGCGCCGGCCGTAACATCTCAATGCTGAATGGCGGAAGCTTTTTGAGAAAGCCGGCCCGGAAAAATTTCGCAGTGCCCATTGCGCCTGGGCCTATGGCGCTACTCCAATCCGGTCTCAAGCGTGGGGCGGAATATTGTCCGGCATCATTGATGAATTCTTCGTCTCCGTAAAAGATATCCGTCTTCGTGTCGCGGCCTGAAGCTTCCGCGAGCACGCAGAGGGCATAGGCTGGATGTGAATCGCTTATATCAAAGGGTACTATGAAATCATGTTCCGATAGGCCCTCGCACAATTGCGAGACTGGCGCATCGGGCGGACATTTCGAGAGCCGTTCATTCGTGGCGCCGTTTCGCGGCTCGGGCAGCTCGATGTTCAACGCCGCCGTCACGATCACAATTGACCAGTTCGGATAGGGTTGGGACAAAAGTTCGGACAGGAGTCTCGCCGCATGTTCGCTGGATCGATCATCTTGATAGGCGACAAATTTAATATGTGGACCTCTATCCCAATCGGTTCTCGGTGCATCCAAATGAAGGAGATCCAGCTCTCTCATCCGATCTTTGCGCCACCGATCGTAATCGGCGAAAGGCGTTATGGAGAGAGCCCTTTTCAATTCTACCGCGGCGAAATGCCGAAGACCGATGAGTTGTGCGCCCATTCCAAGCAGACAATGGCCGATATTCTTCCGAAGGGCGCGCCAGATGGCCCGCGCATGCGTGAGCGCGACGCAGCTCTCGACCGTAAAGCTGAAGGGACCGGCTTGATTGGTCGGCGAAATCCAAATCTCTTTTGTCCCGTGAGGGATGAAGCCAATCCAAATCGCCCGGCCGAACAAGGCGCCAGGTAGAATTTCATCATGAAAGGAATTTTGAAGGAAACATCTCAGGAGAGGTCGTGCGAGAGGGTCGAAGAAGCCTGTCGCATATCGCAGCTCGATCCATGAGCCTGCTTGCACGGGTGCGGAAATGTCGATGCGTAACCAAGGCGATTCAGACAGGGCCCGGTAAAATTTTTCGTCACGTTCGACATCTTGGACGGGACTCAATCCGGAAATTGAGATGGACCGCGGCCCGCGAGTTTTCAAGGTGATTGACCTGATTTTGGGACTAGGCACATGAGAGTCATTGTCACGGCCACGGGCCACCGTGTCATGCCGCACGCGCCCTGCGCCATC
Source organism: Hyphomicrobiales bacterium (assembly GCA_015655535.1). Taxonomy (GTDB): domain Bacteria; phylum Pseudomonadota; class Alphaproteobacteria; order Rhizobiales; family Beijerinckiaceae; genus Methyloferula. Next base: position 2,445 of record JAATEW010000150.1, read on the forward strand.
GGGGCTCATGTTTCGCCCCGGCGCGCAAAGATCGAGAAAGAAGGACCATTTGGATGAGCGGGTTCATCATGCGCGATATGGATGTCGGAAAAATTGAGGACGTGCAAAGCTGCCAGGATATCGTCTTTCTCCATCCAGCAATGGAGATCGTGCATGCCGCCGCAAAATGACTTGCTCCGCCAGGCTCCGTGATAACTGCGCTTGTACAAGCGGACTTTTATGCCACGCCATTCCCGGATTTCAACCGAACCGACGAAGGCTTGCCGCCGCGGATCCCCCATGGGCATCGCAGCGTCGCTTGCATAATGCGTCCAAAGATAAATGGCGTCGGAATTTTTAGTGATGAGTTCCAGCAAATGCAGCGGATCCTGCATATGATAAAGAACGCCGGAAGCTATGATGAGGTCGTAGGGTTCTTGTAAATTTTCCAGCCATACGGTGAAATCGCCCAAAAGGAACCTCGCATTTTGGAGACCGAGCAGTTCTTTGACGACGAGGCAGCGCAGGAACGACAGTTTATTTGCTTCAATTGAATGGATGACGGCCGCACCACTTCGCTCGAGGAGGTAAGTATGCCCGGCCTCGAGCGGTCCCAGTTCGAGAATTTTGCATCCCTCGACGGAACCGAATTTCTCCAAGGCCCAATGAATTCTGGCGTCGTTGTAGAATGCGCCGCGACCGGCGGTTGCGCCGACATGGTCCGGAAGAGCATGGTTCCAGCCACGCAAAGCATCGACGGCGTTTTGAGCACTTGGCATGCCGGTGGAATATTCGTCGAGGACCGCGTCCCGTTTGTGGCGGCTGCTGGCGGCGCTTCCATCAACCTTTCGTTCGATCACGTCGGCGGCTTTGCGCAGCCCACGAGTGACGAGCCGTGCCAGTGACGATAAAACGCCATTCGTCTCAGGCCTTTGGAGCATGGATTTCGTACCACTTCCGCTGTCGGTATGCTGGTTGAGCCGATGAATTTGGCGCAGCCAACCTGTCAGCCGGGATTTGGCCAAGTTTAAGGGCACGGAGAGCCTGACATTTCATCGCGCTTTGGGAAGCTCTTCAAGGAAGACCGGAACCGGGTCCGAACGATGCTTAGAATACCAGGGATTGAACGCACGGTCTTCGAATAGATCGGTGAGATGGCGGGCCCGCAAATTCTGTTGGTCTTGGCGAAATCTCACGATTTTGTCCGGGGCGGTGTCGCTGCCGCGTGACGCGGATTCATGATGTCTAAGCGTCGCAAAGGGCGTCCACACGACCCGAAATCCGTGGTTCACGGCGCGTAGGCAATAATCCACATCATTATAGGCAATACCGAAGACGGTCTCGTCGAATGGACCGACCCGTTCGAGGCATGAACGGGTGACGAGCATGCAGGCCGCTGTAACAACGGATAGGGATTGCCGGACCCGGAGGCGGCCCATGGGCCCGCCGAAGTTTTCGCCATAACCGATGAACCAATGTCCGGCGAGGCCGCCCAGCCCCGCGATGACGCCGGCATGCTGAAGTGTTCCGTCCGGATAAAGCAATTTGGCGCCGACGATTCCCGTCTCGGGATAATCGAGACATGACACCATTTCTTTGAGCCAATTCCGATTCAAAATCTCTATGTCATTGTTCAAAAGCAAAATGAGATCGCCCGCGGCCTGTTTGATTCCCCGATTGACCGAGCGGGAAAAATTGAACGCCTCTTCTTCCACGGATGCGGTGAAACGTATTTTGCCTTTTCCATACGTCTCATAGAGCGCCAAGACATCCGGATCTTTCGACCCGTTGTCGATGACGATAATCTCCAAAGACGGATAGTCGGTCATTTCCGTCAGACCCTTGAGAAGCTTGGAGATCAACTGCAAGGCATTGCGGCTGGGGATGACAACCGAAACGAGCGGCCATTCGGTCATGCTCAGATCAAATCGTACACGATGGAGATCCTGCGCTAAGGCCCGGTCGATTTTGACCGCTCGATCCTCTTTCGAAAAGGCTTCGCCGATCGCGCGCCGCGCGTTTACCGTCGCGGTTTCGAGATGCTTGGTGGAATAGCTGGTACGATGCCGGCGCCAAAGATAGGCCGGATAAGGCAAATGCAGGATTTCGCCGGGGCGAAGCCCCGCCGTATAGCGAAGCAGGAGATCGTAATCTTGCGAGCCTTGAAATCCATCACGCAAACCGCCGATCTTCGAAAGACGGTCCCGGCGATAGAGCGAAAGATGATTGATATAGTTCACGCCGGATAGCAGAACCTGGTCCCAGGCCGGTTTCAGATGATAGTCGACCGGCTGCAAATTGCCGTTGGCGACGACCTCGTCGGTGTAGAGAAATTGGCAGTGCGGCGCGGCGCTCAAAGCATTGGCGATTTGCAGCACTGCGAATGGCGCCAAAGCGTCGTCATGATCGAGGAGCCCGATCCAATCGCCCGTGGCGCTGGCGATCCCTTTATTCGTCGCACTGGCTATGCCCTGATTTTGCGGGCTTCTGAGAATGGTCACGCCCGGCGTGCCGCTCAACCTATCCAGCCAGCGGCAGGTTTCGGGAGCGGTCGATCCGTCGTCGCTCAAAATAAGTTCGCAAAGGTGGCGCGGCTGACTCGTGAAGGAGGCCAATAAATCGCTGAGATGCTTTTGCCTCGCGTTGAAGACCGGCACGACCAATGAGATCAGCGGAGCCGGCCTGGCTTCGGACATCGCAGCCATCTGGCCGGCCGATTGAGCCGCGGCGAGTTTGACGACATGGCGGAAATGGGCCGCGGTCCGTCTTCCAAGCGGAACATGAAAGCTCTCGAAGGATACATGCCAATGCCAAGTCTTTGAATAACTCTTTGAATTGGATTTCGCGCCGACGCCTCGATGTCCGATAGAGCTCTTGGCGTCGTGAAAGCCTATCGCTTCGTCTGGACTCCCGGGAGCGTCTTTGAAAGAAGAATCGAGTTCTCGATAGAGGCGGCCTTCCTTTTTCCCATGCAAGAGCCAATGAAGGGCCCCGGTGGCCAGTTTGCGCCGCTTGACTGCCTCGCCGACATCGGCATTCAGGCGCAAGTATTCGTCTTCGACGAAATCCTCCGGAAGCTCATCAAAGCGCACGCGCTGCACGTGGAGAACGGGCAGTCTCATGGTCTCTGCCCCGTTGGGGGTTGTGGTATCAACCGCGTTAGAAGCGCCACAAGCTGCACAGTTTCGACATTCCAATTCCAAGGGAATTATATAGCTCAGATCTAGGTTTTAGTTGTTTGAGGATGATGAAGCAAACTGGCATGCAACCTCTTCTTCATAGAGGTCGCAAAACAAGCAGGATGGGGTGAGAGAAAAAAGAAAAACGCGTCTTTATGGCCAGTTCGCCCCAGCGCTGCCATTTCGCCCGCAGTCGCGTCGCCTGGTGCCGCATTCCGATAAGCTAGACGGTTTCGCAAATTTGATGCGGAAAACGGGCTTTGATGGGGCGCGTTCCCTCGGACTTTGCTCGGCTTTTTCGAGAAGAGACGAAATAGACGGCTTCCTGAGAGCCGTATTCATCGCTCGTCCCGCTGCCCGCTGCCATATAAACGCCAAAAGAGCCTTCGGCCCCCGTTCAAAAATGTCCTGCCGCAAATGATAAAAGCGGCGAAGGGCATCCGTATTTTGAATCGGTATATCGGTACGCTACGGCGCGTGAAGATCATGCGATCCGGCCTTGGAATTACTTATACCGGCAAAACCGGCATTGAATACCGCGGTGTTCCTGTGGGGCCAGTACGCCGTTCACATCATATGCGAAAAAGAAGAAATGATTGCGCATCATTGAACGAACGTTAAATTGGCGGTGAACGCTGAGGATGCGTCCTCGCCGCGCCATGAAATACAAACGGCTGAGACGAACGGCGACGGGAAGCGGCGCGCGTTCGAAGGCCCCTTGCGACATTCGCAATAGCATAGATGGCTTGCGCATAACTCTAACGAATGGCTGAGCCAATGCGATAGCCGACGATGCAGCTTGGCGTACGATTGTTTTTGAGTCCGCGCTTTAGGGGCGCCTACATTGAAGAATTAATTTCCTAAAGGCATTTTCGTGACTGGCTCGATGTGCCATTTGATTGATGGCATATTCATTTAGCGCACATTCAGCGGATTGTTCCGCGCGCTTGAGCACGAAATATTTTGGGGTTCGTAAGCATGCCGAACGCTCGCAAGTCTCTGGTTGACCTTTGCAGTTTGATTGCGAGCGTGAATGGAGTGACGCGCGACATTAAGTTTCGCAAGGATCAGGTCGTCTTCGCGCAAGGCGAGACGGCCGACTCCGTATTTTATATTCAAGAGGGCAAACTCAAAATCACGGTCCTCTCCGAAAAGGGAAAGGAGGCTGCGATCGCGATCCTCGAAGCGGGTGATTTCTGCGGCGAGGGATGCCTCGGCGGTCAGACTATGCGCAAGGCCTCGGTTGTCGCGATGACCGATTGCGTCGTCACGCGCCTGGAGAAGGCGTCCATCCTGCGCTTGATTCATGAGAGCGAGGAATTTTCCTGTCTGTTCATGGCCTACCTCTTGTCACGTAACATTCGCGCGGAAGCGGATCTCGTCAATCTGCTTTTCAATTCGAGCGAAAAGCGCCTGGCGCGTCTTCTTTTGACGCTGGCAAATTTCGGCAAGGACGGACGGCCCCAGCCGATCATACCGGCGATCAGTCAGGAGACCCTCGCCGAGATGATCGGTACCACGCGGTCTCGCGTCAGTTTTTTCATGAATAAATTCCGTCAGCTTGGCTTTATCGACTACGATGGCCACATCGAAGTCCACGCCTCATTGCTGAATGTGATCCTGCATGATGATTCGGCTAGGCCCGACAAATAAACGCTAACAATCGTGCGCGCGCTCACGCGTGGTTATGAGCCTCATTCCGCTAAGCTTCGCAGTGCATTTAAACAATCGTCCTCAACTTTGGCCCAGATGATTTTTGAAATCGAGCGGTCCCTATGCGCGGCTGCGATCTGCAACGGCTAACCTGCGTCACGCGGCGCATGTTCATTTTTGAACAGACATATTAAGTTAAACTTCCTACGAATTGAATCCTACGCAGCCGGCGATTCGTTTCAGTCCGAATCAGCGCGAGGACGTGAGTTCAGTCGTGTGAGTCCAGTTGAGCGTTAAGGGAAGAATGGATTTCTTTCCCAAGCACATTCAACGCCGGAGAAGCACGCCATGCGGCGCGTCCTTGTTATCGACGACGACATATCCGTTCGCATTGCAATGGAACTTTCGTTACGCCGGCAAGACTGTCTCGTGGTTCTTGCCGAGAATGGTCCTCTTGGTGTCGCGGCTTTTGAATCGTCCGCCTTCGATATGGCGATGGTCGACATCTTCATGCCGGACATGGATGGTCTTGAGATCATCAAAAGCTTTCGCGAACGGGCGCCTTCGCTCCCGATCGTCGCCATGTCCGGCTACAGGTTCCATCATGCGATGAGTTCTTCGCCGGATTTCCTCGACATGGCGATCAAGCTCGGCGCCACCTATCGTCTGCGCAAACCTTTTGGGCCAGGGCAGCTTAAGGCGGCCATCGACGCATGTTTTCCTGAGAGGCTTCACGAAGCGGGCTGAACACAGTCTTGCTATCTGGCGTATTCATAAGCATAAATACATAATCATTCCAAATATTGCTTACGTATTATACGTATTTATTTAGAGTAAACATCGATCCGCGCTGCTAAAATGCTGTATTCCATCGCGATATACTGCTCAGATTTAGCATCTTTTAACCGGAGGATGCAAATTTGAACACATGGGCACCAATAAAACCTCAACTGAAACACAATTCGAAGAACGCATCGCGAAAGTCCGCGTGCGCTTTATTTCGAAGCTCGCCGATACGGTCCTGACGGTAGACGCGGCCTTCCCGCATCTGACCGGCGATGGAGACGATGCCATCAAGGCTGTCGCTTCGACCTATCGCAGGTTTCATGACATGGCGGGCATCAGCTCGACGATTGGCTTTGACGCAACCGGCCGCGTGGCGCGGACCCTCGATGCTCTTCTGGCGGGGCCATTCCGCGAGCGCCGCGGCTTGCGGGACGATGAACTGGCCGAGCTGAAAGAAGGCCTCGGCGCCCTGCAGATGGCGGTGCTGATGGAAATTCAACCCAAAGACTGAGACCGGAGAATCGGTACCGCGACCTATCGTTGCGCAGTCGCTGCCAAAGGCGGGATAGTGCGCTGGACGCCCGCGCCGGGGAAGCTGCCCAGCAAATGGTCGAGCGCACAGGTGACGGTGTCTACGTCGGCTGGCGCATCGCGCGCGGCGATGGCTGCCCCCTCAAGGGCCCCCGCGGCCTCGCTGATTTCGGGGAAGCCATAAATGCCGCCGGCACCAGCCAAGCTATGAGCCATGTCTCTGATCCCGGTCAATGTGTCTTGTTGCTGGGTCCCGGTTTCGAGCGCGGAACGGTAGCGTGCCAGGGCCGCGGCGTCGTTGATGAGGCGTTGAAGGAATCCGTTCCGCAATGTTGCAAGTTCATCGCATGGCCGATGCACATAATTGCGCACCGAAACCGCGAGAGTCATCGGGTCGAACGGTTTGGGTATGACGCCGGCGGCGCCGAGCGAGCGGAAAAGATCAAGTTCCCGGCTCTGGGCCCGCGCCGTCATGAAAACGATCGGGATATCGGCCGTCGATGGATTGGCGCGCAGGCATGCGAGCGTGGCCGGCCCGTCCATCACCGGCATCATGACGTCGAGCAGAATAATGTCAGGTGCCCAGTCTCTGACGATTGCGAGCGCCTCTTGGCCGGAGCCGCAGCTTCGGGACATGATGTTGGGGTCAAGCCCAAGCGAAACCTCCACGACCTCGCGGATGTCTGGTTCATCCTCGACGTGCAGGACGCGAAGCGCCGTCATGCGACCTCCTTGGACGCGCTTGCCGGGGCAGGCAGCAACCGGTCGCAGACGATTTGGACAAGGCTTTTGAGCGATGCCTGCGACTTGGTCAACACGGCTTCAACCTGCCCATCGCGCAGCAGGCCCGTGTCACGCGCCGTTAGGACGATGACAGGAATCGGACCACCATCCTCGTTACGTAGATCCGGCAATAATTCCAAACCGGAAGTGGTGCCGAGTTCGATATCGAGCAAAGCCATGTCGATATGATTGGTCATGATCGCGTGGCGCGCGCTCTTGATGGAATCGGTTGAAATCACATCCGCCACCGCGCTGAACGCACGGGCTATCAGGGGAAGCAGGTTGCGGTCGTCGTCGACATGGAGAATGCATGGACGCTTGTGCGTGTCCGGGGCAAGCGATGCGTTAAGGACCAGGATGAGATGCCGGAAGTCCGGGGGTTTGCTGAACCAGCTCAATATATTGAGCTTGGGCGATCTCACATCGTCCCGCCCGCGGATGGGATCGGAGGAAATCACCGCGATTGGCGTATCGCGATATTGCGGCAGCGCCCGCAGGTGTTGAATAAGGCTGATGCCGTCGCCGTCCGGAAACTGCAGATCGACCAGGATAGCGGTGTAGGGAGTGGCTTCAGCGCGACTGCGCGCAGCTGCGACCGTGTGAGCGAGATCGACAGCGAAGCCGCTCTGAGCCAATCGTGTCCAAATGGCGGCCGCCGTCTCCTGGTCGTCTTCGCAAACCAGGATGCGTTTGGAAATGGCCGCGGCTTTGCGATCGATGCCCGGCTCGGCCGCGCGTTCCCAGGCCGGCACCGTGACGTAAAAGATCGTACCGCCGCCGGGTGCCTCCTCAAAGCCGACCTCGCCGCGCAGCCGCTCGACGATTTGCTTCACAATGCTGAGGCCGAGGCCGGTACCGCCTTTCTCTTTGGAACTCGTGCCATCGGCCTGCGCGAATTTCTCGAAAATATGAGGCTTGAAATCGGCGGGAATACCGCAGCCATGGTCGCGTACCGATATTCGGACCATGCTGCCCTTTTGATCGACCGTGACCAAGACCTTCTCGCCTGCCGGAGAGAATTTGATCGCATTGGAAAGCAGATTGGTGAAGACCTGCGCGAGCCGATCGGCATCCGCGTGGACGTCGGCGTCGGTCGCCATCGTATCGAGGTGCAGGTGTACGCCATAGGCCTCGGCGAATCCGCGATTGGCCTCGATCGTCTGCTTGAGGAGCGCGATTATGTCGACGCGGCTCTGATTGAAGGCGACGTGGCCGGCCTCCAGCTTCTCTATGTCGAGGATGTCGTCGATAAGACGAACCAGCCTCTGGCTGTTCTTATGGGCTATCGTCAGCAGGCGGGCGGCGGATTCGGGTAATACGCTGCCCCATTGTCCAACGAGAAGACTGAGCGAGCCGGAGATCGACGTCATCGGCGTGCGTAGCTCGTGGCTCACGGTCGCGACGAATTCGTCCTTCAAGCGTTCCGCGCGTTTGCGTGCGCTGATGTCGCGAATCGCGGCCGTAACCAGCAATCCGTCGGCGCTTTCGAGCGTGCTCAGCATGATCTCGACCGGAAACTCGCTGCCGTCCTTCCGGCGTCCCTGGAGCTCGATTCCGGTGCCGGTCTGTTGCGCCGAAGCGTCTTCACCAAGCATCCCCTCCGAAAAGCCTTCCGGGATGATATTGGTGATGTTTTGTCCTAAGAGTTCATCTCGGCTATATCCGAAGCGCTTTTCTGCTTGAACATTGACGAGGACGATTTCACCGCTGGCGTTCACAGCCACCATCGCATCTGGCGCCGCCTTCCAGCAGGCCTCCGCAGCCAGGCGAAACTCCTCTTCCGGTAAGTCTCGCGTGGCTGCATCAGTGACCATGTTTAGCACCGCCCTGCGCGGGCTATCTCGGCCGCTTTGATAAAGACGAAATACGGCTTCATCAGCTTTCACTCAGGGCAACACGGACCAGATCGGCGGCGTTCCTGGCCCCGAGCTTGGCCATGATATGGGCGCGATGGACTTCGAATGTGCGCGTGCTGATCCCCAACAGATGGCCGCCCTCCTTATTGGAGGTGCCGCTGGTGATCAAAGCCAGCACTTCGCGCTCGCGCGGCGTCAAAAGCTGTTGGCTGGATGGAGGCGTTGTCCGCGATGGGATGTCGTCGCCCTTGTTGGCATGGCTCCCGCGCGCCCACCAGCTGATGGATTCGCGGCTGCGGGCGATGGCAATATCGGCCTCTGTCGTCGGCTCGAAGCCGGTGCTGATCCGTTCCATGATCTCGCAGAGGCGTTTTGTCTCCTGGAGCGCCCGCTCGACCATGACGCGCCTTGAATTGGGCGTCGCCTCCGCGGCTGACTGTTCCGCCTCGGTTTGCATTTCATGGAGGTAGAAGAGTAACGCGGTCAGAGGTTCGTTGAGCTGGTGCGCCATCGCGGCGCCGACCTCGTCGACTGCCCACATCCGCGCCGTGGAGACGAGATCGGTTTGCAATCGCGATAGGTTTTGCGCGGCGTAATTAAGCGGAAGCGGCGAAGACTGTTGGTTATTGAAACGAGGGTTGTTCAGCGACATCACGTCAATCCTTGTTTTCTTCGTCCTCTGTCGAAGATCATTTGGAAAGGTCGGTCCGAGTTTTGGTCATGCTCAATGTCCGGAACGCATGTGATTGTGGTACGCGAAGAGTGGGCGGCCGTTGCGGAAATCGAGCCGCGTCGCTATCAAACCGCGGAAATTTGGATGTGTCAGCAATCAACCCATCAAACGGGAACGAACGAAATGCTCGAGTGTCGATATGTAGCTTTGCCGTTGTATCCATCGAATGACCGCAGGCTGTAAAATCCCGGGCTACCACCGCCTCATCGCGACGGCGAAAGCGCAGCGGGACACGAATGTTCATTGGTTCGACCTCCCGCTTCAAGTCCGCATCAAAAACCAACAAGACTCAGATACGTGAGATTGCGATAAGTATGATCGTTCAACTGTTAAGATGCTGTTCAAAACTGAACACCCGGCTCGACAAAATACATGCGAGAAATACGTAGGTATGCAGACGTATGAGGTATCGAGAAAAATTGATGCGTGCTGCTGCGTGCAAACAAAAGATAATGTCTCATCACCGATGCAGAGCTTGTTCAGGCTTGATCTATAGCTTGGTTTTGTCTCATGCGCAGGTGCTGCAATAAGATGCACGCCTCTGCTCAGCTTCAGTGTCGGCGTGTCTGAAAAAAATCACGCAGCTAGAGCAGTGGACCTTCAAATAAAGTCGAACGCCGCCGCTCTATCTTTATGATTGAGCATCGGATTTATTCGAAAACCGCCGCGCACTTTTTGGCCGATGCTCTAGTCAATTCGTACTGGTATTTCTGGATGTCGAGCTTACTGCATTCGTCATCGCATTAGTCACGCTGGGAATCTGCATACCCCTTGCCACAAGGCTAATCTTGATGGAGGCCTTATGGTTCCATCGGCGCTTCTGCTTATTATTGACTCTGACTAAAGAGCGATCACACCGAAAACACCGGTGGTTCTCACGACGGATTTTGGCTAACCTGAGCAATAGATCTGCTGCTATAAACTTGTGCTGCCGGTAAGCAGTGATGTGTCGAGGTCGGGAATGAAGATCGAGCTGGAATTTTGTCCACCAGAAGAAAACGAACGCTCCTCGGTCCGGATCATTTTGGATCCGGCTGGTGAGTCTCCGATGTCCGGCCTGCCTTTAGTGACGCAGAATCTGAAAAGTTATGAGGAGTTAGAAATACAAGTCCTCATCATCGAAAAGCAGATCAGCAAAATCCGCAGAGAGGGCGCTAAATTTTTCAAAGTCCCGTTCAAGGAAGCTTAGGCTCACGCTTGGGACTGCGCGCCATGCCGCGCCGCATTGCTCTTCTTCCGTTGCTCTTGAGCCTGACGCTGGGGCCAGGCTCAAGCCATGCTCAGGCCGATGACGTCGCGACGCTGATCGCAGCGGCGCAGGGTACCTATCCGGCTGCGCAGCTTACCGAGATGTGCGTCGCAATTCATCAGGCGACGGCGACGCCCGCGCAAAATCTCGCGCTCTTGCAAAAGCTCGGTGTTCATTGCGTGCGTTCGGACAATCTTTGGGTTGTGATCGAACGCGTGGGTTCGGCTGGGAGCTATGACTGGAGCGGCTATGACGCGTTCTGGATCCCGCTCTGCAAAGCCGGTCTGAAGCCAATCATGTTGGCTACATATAACAACCCGATCTATGCGGCGCGGGCGTTCGCGCCCATCGCCGGCGGCATCAATATCGCGGCCTTCTCGAATTTCGCCGCCGCCATGGCCAATCATTATAGTTCGATCTGTCCGAACATGGCCGAGGAATTGTTCAACGAACCGAATGCCGGCAATTGGACGGGGGTGCCATGGTCTGGCGCATCCTATGCTTCGATGCTTGCGCCCGTTTCCGCTGCGGTCAAGGCGGCGCAGTCTCGCGTCGCGGTCTATTCCGGCGGCGTCGCCTCCGATCCAGGCCTCGACTCCATGGCATGGATCAGGCAGATGGCCGGCGCAGGACCGAAGTTTCCGGGGGTCGATGCCTATGCGTTTCATCCTTATAGTTTCGATCCAAGAAATCTCGCGGCGACGCTCCCGCCGGAGCAATTGCTGATCGATGCCAAGGCCTTTGCGCAGGCCGCGGCCTCAAGTGGCCAGGGTAAGCCCGTGGCTCTCACGGAATATGGATTTCCTTTGCCGGCGCTTGGCGGTGATCTGGCGAAGCAAGGCTTCTATGCGGCGAGAGGCATGCTCGCCGCCATCATCGGCAGATATCCTTTATTGACCTATTACGATCTGATCGATGACGGAACCGATGGCGATTTGGAGAATACGTTCGGGCTGTTTCGAAACGGCGCTTTCCACACGCCTTATGAAATCAAGCCGGCCGGCATCGCCTTTGCCGCGATCATGGACGTGATGGCGCGCGCGAGCGCCTATACGATTGCCTTCGATCCCGCAATCTCGGTGCCGACGATCTCTTTCGACAAGCCGGAGGGCGCCGCCATCGTCATTTGGACCTATGATACGAAAGGAACGAAATCCTACGCCCGGCAGATCGGATCCTTCAAACATGTTTCCTGCAAGGATGTGCTCGGCAAAACCTATCCATGTGCCTACGCGAATGGGACGCTCTCTATGTCGCTTTCCGAGTCGAGCGGTCCTATTGTCGTCACGGCGCGGAAATAATCCATCCGCTTTCATCTGGAATACCACGGATGCGGCTCCCGGCCTCTTTGCAGACCGGGCATGGGTCTTGTATGACCTTCGCGACCAGTCGGTCATCTGCCTCTGTCACGCTAGAAATCACTGCCGCGCTCGCCGTGCCAAGGCCCGAGCCGGACCCTGCCGCTGAAGCCCGGAACCTCAATGCCGCCCGTTTTCAAGAAGCTGCTCGTCGCGAATCGTTCTGAAATCGCCATCCGCGTGTTCCGCGCCGCGACCGAACTCGGCATTGGGACTGTCGCGGTTTATGCCGAGGAAGACAAACTCTCGCTGCATCGCTTCAAAGCCGATGAGGCCTATCAGGTCGGCAAAGGCGTCGGCGCCGATAAGAATCTCGGGCCGCTCGAAGCCTATTTGTCGATCCCCGAAGTGATCCGCGTCGCAAAGGAAGCCGAAGTCGATGCGATCCATCCGGGCTATGGCTTCTTGTCCGAAAGCCCGGAATTCGCCGATGCCTGCGCCGTCGCGGGCATAAAGTTCATCGGCCCGTCGCCCCAAACGATGCGCACGCTCGGCAATAAGGTCTCGGCGCGCAATCTCGCGATTTCCGTCGGCGTGCCGGTCATGCCCGCGACCGAACCTTTGTCCGATAGCGCCGACGATATCAAGAAACGCGCGGCGGAGATCGGCTATCCGGTGATGCTAAAAGCCTCATGGGGTGGTGGCGGCCGTGGCATGCGGCCGATCGAAAGCGAAGAGGGGCTTTTGGATGCCGTCGCGGCGGGCAAACGCGAAGCCAAATCCGCCTTCGGCAAGGATGAGGTCTATCTCGAAAAGCTCGTCAAACATGCGCGCCATATCGAGGTCCAAATCCTCGGCGACACGCATGGCACCTTGCTGCATCTCTTCGAGCGCGATTGTTCGATTCAGCGCCGGCATCAAAAAGTCATCGAGCGCGCACCGGCGCCTTATCTGACGCCGGAGCAGCGCCAAGCCTTCGCCGATGCGGCGCTCAAGATCGGCCGCGCGACGGATTATGTCGGCGCGGGTACGGTCGAATTCTTGATGGATGCCGATACGGGCGCGTTTTATTTCATCGAGGTCAATCCGCGCATCCAGGTCGAACATACGGTGACGGAGGTCGTCACTGGGCTCGATATTGTCAAAGCGCAGATCAAGGTCGCCGCGGGCGGCCATCTCGGTCACGTAGAAGAGACAGGCATTCCGCCGCAGAGCGAGATCAAGCTTACAGGCCATGCGCTGCAATGCCGGATCACGACGGAAAATCCGGAGAATAATTTCATTCCGGATTATGGCCGCATCACCGCCTATCGCGGCGCCTTCGGCTTCGGCATTAGAGTTGACGGCGGCACCGCCTATTCGGGCGCGGTGGTCACGCGCTTCTACGATCCGATGCTCGAAAAGGTGACGGCTTGGGCGCCGACGCCGGAAGAGACCATCGCGCGCATGATCCGCGCCTTGCGCGAATATCGCATCCGCGGCATCGCGACCAACCTCGCCTTTCTCGAAGCCGTGCTCGCTCATCCGAAATTCGCGGCCAACGACTATACGACGCGTTTCATCGACGAGACGCCGGATCTCTTCCAATTCATGAAACGCGCCGACCGCGCGACGAAGCTCCTGACCTATATCGCCGATGTAACCGTGAACGGCCATCCCGAGGTCAAGGGCCGCGCCAGACCGCCGGCGGAAGCGCGCAAACCGGAAGTGCCGCGTTTCACCCCGAAGCTCGGGATCGAAGGGACGAAGCAGATCTTCGACCGGCTCGGGGCGAAAGGCTTCGCGCAATGGATGCTCGAGCAAAAGCGCGTGCTCGTCACCGACACGACGCTGCGCGACGCGCATCAATCCTTGCTCGCGACGCGCATGCGCACCTTCGACATTGTGGAATCGGCCGAGGCCTATGCGCGCGGCCTGCCCCAGCTTTTCTCGCTCGAATGCTGGGGCGGCGCGACTTTCGATGTCGCCATGCGCTTTTTGAACGAAGACCCGTGGGAGCGCCTCGCGATCCTGCGCGAACGCGTGCCGAATATTCTTCTGCAAATGCTCGTGCGCGGCGCCAATGGCGTCGGTTATACGAATTACCCGGATAATGTGATCCGCTTCTTCATCAATCAATCGGCCGAGGCCGGAGTCGATCTCTTCCGCATTTTCGATTGCCTGAATTGGATCGAGAATATGCGCGTCTCGATCGACGCCGTCTGCGAAGCGGGCAAGCTCGCCGAAGGCGCGATCTGCTATACGGGCGATATTCTCGATCCCGACCGCGCCAAATATTCCCTCAAATATTATACGAGCCTTGCCAAGGAGCTTGAGCAGGCTGGCTGCCACATCATCGGCTTGAAGGATATGGCGGGGCTGTTGAAGCCGGCGTCCGCCGCCGTGCTCA
>JAATEW010000420.1 GCA_015655535.1 Hyphomicrobiales bacterium
GACCTAACCCAAATTCAGCTCCTTGAAGAAATCATTGCCCTTGTCGTCGATCACGATGAAGGCCGGAAAATTCTCGACCTCGATCTTCCAAATCGCCTCCATCCCAAGCTCGGGATATTCCAGGACTTCGACCTTCCGGATGCAGTCTTGCGCGAGCCGCGCCGCCGGACCGCCGATCGAGCCCAGATAGAGTCCGCCATGTCTGGCACAGGCCTCGCGCACTTGCGGCGAGCGGTTGCCTTTCGCCAGCATGACCTTGGAGCCGCCCGCCTTTTGGAAATCCTCGACGAAGGAATCCATCCGTCCCGCCGTCGTCGGACCGAAGGAGCCTGACGCGAAACCTTCCGGCGTCTTGGCCGGCCCCGCATAATAGACGGGATGATTTTTGAAATAATCGGGCAGCGGCTCACCCTTCTCAAGCCGCTCCCTGATCTTGGCATGCGCGAGATCGCGCGCGACAATCATCGGCCCCGTCAGCGACAGCCGCGTCTTGATCGGATAGCTGCTCAAGGTAGCCAGGATTTCCGCCATCGGCTTTGTCAGATCGATCGCGACGACGGCGCCCCCAAGCGCCGCTTCGTCGATGGCAGGCAGATATTTCGCCGGATCATGCTCAAGCTCTTCGACGAAAACGCCGTCCTTGGTGATCTTGCCCAATGCCTGCCGATCCGCCGAACAGGAGACGCCGATGCCGATCGGCAGCGACGCACCATGGCGCGGCAGGCGGATCACGCGCACGTCATGGCAAAAATATTTGCCGCCGAATTGCGCGCCGACGCCGAGCTGCTGCGTGAGCCTGTGGATTTCCTCCTCAAGCCCGATATCGCGGAAGGCATGGCCATCGGCGCCGCCTTGCGTCGGTAGCCCATCGTAATAGCGCGCCGAGGCGAGCTTCACCGTCTTCATCGTCTGCTCGGCGGATGTGCCGCCGATCACGATCGCGAGATGATAGGGCGGACAGGCGGCGGTGCCGAGCGTCAGAATCTTTTCCTTCAAGAAAGCGACAAGCTTCTCATGCGTCAGGATCGAGGGCGTCGCCTGAAAAAGAAAGCTCTTGTTGGCGGAGCCGCCGCCCTTCGCCATGAAGAGAAATTTATAGGCTTCTTCGCCGTCGCTATAGATCTCGATCTGCGCCGGCAGATTGGTCTTGGTGTTGGTTTCCTCAAACATCGAAAGCGGCGCAAGTTGCGAATAGCGCAGATTCTTTTTCGCGTAGGCGTCCATAATGCCTTCGGCGAGCGCGCTTTCGTCATCGCCTTCGGTGAACACGAGCCGCCCCTTCTTGCCCATCACGATCGCCGTGCCCGTATCCTGGCACATGGGCAGAACACCGCCTGCTGCGATATTGGCGTTCTTCAAAAGGTCATAGGCCACGAATTTATCGTTGGAGCTTGCCTCGGGATCATCGAGGATCTTGACGAGCTGGGCCAAATGCCCTGGCCGCAGCAGATGATTAATGTCGATCATCGCCGTCTCGGCGAGAAGCCGCATCGCCTCGCGGTCGACGACCAGTATCTCGCGCCCACCGAAGGGCTGCAACGACACGCCCTCCGACGTCAGTTTGCGATAAGGCGTCGTGTCATGATCCGACGAAAAGAGAGGGCGGTAGAGAAATGACATCATCCTGTCCTAGCCGAGTTTTTCGCCCTTGTTTAAACTGGGGCCCGCTTCATTTGAAGGGAACCTTTGGCATGCTTGCGCATCCCCCTCAAACATGCGGTGGCTGCGTACAACTCGGACTGGCACGACACGCACATGGCGATGAGCTTTCCTTTTCCCGTCCTTCTTTCGGATATAGGCGGGACGAATGTCCGCTTCGCGCTCGCCAAAGCGCCGGGCCTCGCGCTCGAACATGGCCCTCATATGAAGACGGCGGATCATCCGAGCCTCGAAGCGGCGATCGAAGCCTCGCGCGCGTTTTTTTCGGCGGTGCCGCGCTCGATGATCGCCTGCGCGGCCGGCCCCATCGACGGCCGCAAGGTCAAGATGACCAATGCGGCCTGGAGCATCGACGGCGCGGCCGTCGCCGCGGCGGCCAAGCTCGACCAAGGGCTCCTTCTCAATGATTTCGAGGCACAGGCCTTGAGCCTCGCGGCCCTCCCCGCCGCGTCCACACAATGGATCGGCGGCACGCGAGAAGGCATCGGTCCACAACTCGTGCTTGGCCCCGGCACCGGCCTCGGCGTCAGCCTCCTATTGAACATAGGCCAAAAATTCGTGGCGCTGCCGAGTGAGGCCGGTCATGTCGATTTCGGCGCAACCAATCTCGGCGAGGCCAAAATCTGGAGCAAGATGGCGGGACCGCCCTTTCGCGTCACCGCGGAGGCCTTACTCTCCGGTCCGGGCCTCGTCCGGCTGCATTTCGCGCGGCTTGCCGCGCTCGGCAAAGACAGTCCCAGCCATGATGATGTTTCTCTCGTGGCGGAGGCCCATGTGCATCCGCAAGGCGAGGAAGCCACGACCTTGCGGCTCTTCTGGAATTTGATCGCGCGTTTCGCCGGCGACATGGCACTGGCCTTCCTGGCCAAAGGCGGCGTTACCTTCGCAGGTGGCGTCCTTCCAAAAATGACGGCTTTTCTGGATGAGACGGAATTCCGGGCGCATTTCGAAAACAAGGCGCCCTACGTTGCCTTGATGCAAAAGATCGGCACGCGCCTCATCATCGCGCCCGACTCCGTCCTCGACGGCATGGCCGCGATCGCCGCCGCGCCCGGCTATTATGCGCTCGACGACGAACGCCGTGCCTGGTGCCAAACCTGACAATCAAGCCGCGCGCGAGGCAGGTTCCTGAGTCAGCACGGCATAAAGCGCCGTGGGATCGCGCGTGGATCTGAGCTTGGCGGTCAAGGACGCGTCGCGCAGCATACGTGCGATCCGCGCCAGCGCTTTTAGATGATCCGCTCCGGCCGATTCTGGCGCAATCAGAAGGAAAATCAGATCGACAGGAACATTGTCGAGCGCTTCGAAATCGAGCGGCCGTTCTAGCCGCGCGAAGATCCCGAAGATCGCCGGTGCTTTCGCCAATTTGCCATGCGGAATGGCAATGCCTCCGCCGACGCCGGTTGAACCCAGGCGCTCGCGTTGAAGCAAAGCGTCGAAAATTTCGCGCGAGGGCAGACCGGACAAAAGCCCGGCGTGCTCGCTCAACTCCTGCAAAGCCTGCTTCTTCGTGTTGACCTTCAACGAAGGAAGCATGGATTTGGGGGTGATCAACTCGGTCAAATTCATCTATTTAGAAAATCCGGTGAGGAGAGATAACTGATCTGGAGCGATTCTGCGCTTGCGCGCGGGGAGACCGTGCGCAAGCCGTCGGTCATTGCTCTCGCGAGGAGCAATCCCGCGTTCAACATTCGCATCCTTATGCCAATATGGTGTCGATCCAGCCGATATTACCGTCAGCCCGCCGGTAAACGATGTTGGGCCGGCCATCCCCCGCGTGACGGAAAACCACAACAGGCACATTGGTCAAGTCGAGTTCAAGCACCGCGCTCGAAACCGTCATTTCCTTCAGGGAGGTCCGAGGCTCGGCGATGACCGCCGGCGACGGTTCGCCCCGGTTGACCCTATCGAGCCCATCCAACTCGTCCTTGCCCGCCGTTTGCACCTCGATGCCTTGCGGGAAATCCTGCACGCCATGCTTATTGCGAATGCGGCGCTTGTAACGGCGCAGCCGCTCTTCGATCCGGTCGGCGGCACGATTGAAACTGGCATAAGGCTCATGCGCCTCCGCCTCGACCTGAAGCGTCATCCCGGACACGAGATGTAAAGTGCAATCGGCGCGAAAGCCTGAGCCTTCCGGTTCGATTGTGACATGCCCGCTGATCGGTCCGGCGGAAAACTTCGAGATGGTCGTATCGATACGGCTCCGCACATGGGACCGTAAAGCTTCACCAATGTTGATATTTTTGCCTGAGACACGCAAGGCCATGGCCTACTCCGTTTCCTCCAGCAATCTTTGGCCCGGGAATGAAGTTCCCCGCTTTTAAAAGGGTTAGGAGCGTCCCGCCCCCCTGTCAATGGGACCAAGAGGCTGAGCCTTGCCATTATTACATATAGATATCAGTGATTTGCATTGCTAACCGCCGCATTGTCAGGCGAATTTGGCCTGGCTGGAATAGCTCCAGGTTCTGTGTCTGGAGCAAAATGCTGCGGATATCTTTGGCTGGCTTTTAATGCATAGCCTTTTCGCGCCGTCTCGCCACGGATGACGGGATTCTCAGGCTCTCGCGATATTTCGCGACCGTCCGCCGGGCGATGTCTATATTCGAATCCTTCAACCGCGCGACAATGGCGTCATCGGACAGAACGTCGCCCGCGTTTTCCTGCTCGATCATTTGCTTGATCCGGAAACGGACGGATTCAGCCGAATGCGCGTCGCCGCCATTATGCGAAGCAATCGATGCGGTGAAGAAATATTTGAGTTCGAACAGGCCGCGCGGCGTCGTCATGAATTTATTCGAGGTCACGCGCGACACGGTCGATTCGTGCATGCCGATCGCATCGGCGATGGTTTTCAGATTGAGCGGCCGCAAATGTTCGACGCCATGCGCGAAAAACGCATCTTGCTGACGCACGATCTCGCTCGATACTTTGAGGATGGTGCGCGCCCTCTGTTCGAGACTTTTCGTCAGCCAATTCGCGGTCTGCAGACAGTTGGAGATGAAGGTTTTGTCGGCATCATTGCCCTTGTTGCGCGAAACGCGCGTGGCATAGGTCTGGTTGACGAGGATGCGCGGCAGAACTTCCGAGTTCAATTCGACATGCCAGGACCCGTCCGGCATCGGCTGGACCAAGACATCGGGCACGACAGGCTGAATCGCCGCGCCGCCGAACGCCCGGCCCGGACGCGGATCGAGCCTCCTAATCTCGGCGACCATGTCGAGCATGTCTTCTTCATCGACGCCGCAGATCTTTCGCAGGCTGGCCAAATCCCGCTTCGCCAATAGATCAAGATTGGCGACAAGCGCCTGCATGGCCGGATCGAACCGGTCGCGTTCGCGCAGCTGGATGCTCAAACATTCGGCAAGGTTGCGGGCGGCGACGCCGCATGGATCGAAGGTCTGAATTTTCTTGAGGATCTTTTCGACAAGCTGCGGCGCGGTGCCAAGCCGTTCGGCGATTTCGTGGATATCTTCCATCAGATAGCCGGTATCATCGATCGAATCGATCAAGGCATGGCCGATCATGCGTTCCACGGCGTCGGTCGTCGCCAGCACGAGCTGACCGGCGAGATGATCCTTAAGGCCCAATTCCGCCGCCACATAGGCTTCGAGATTGGCGACCTCGCCATCGCCCGAAGGGCTTGAAGACCCGGACCAGGAGGTCGCGGAAAGCCCGTTGGCATCGGTCATGTCGTGATGTTCAGCCGGGGCGTGGACCCGGTCGTCATCGAACGTATTGGACAATTCCGTTCCTAGGCTCGCTTCGAGCGCGCCCCGGTCGGTCGCAAATGTGTCGGAGCTCCAGTCGGTGTCCGAGGCATCGTTGAACTCGAGATTGTTCTGGCTTTCCGCGCCGGCCTGTCCGTCGCTGACCCCTACCATTTCATGCGGGTCGGGCGCGTCCTCGGCGCGTTCCAGAAGCGGATTGCGTTCGAGCTCTTCCTGGACGAATGCGGCCAGTTCCAGATTGGAAAATTGAAGAAGCTTAATGGCCTGCAGAAGCTGCGGTGTCATTACCAGGGATTGGCCCTGGCGCATGATGAGCTTGGTCGTAAGCGCCATTTATGCTGTCGACTCTACGCTTTTTTCCAGGGTCCTCCGCATGCCCAAGCATGTCGCGGCCCGTTTTTTGCTTATAGCATAGAAATCCGCATTGCGAGTCCCAGATTCGGCGCCTATGGCAATTTTGTCGCAGTTTATCCCCGGCTGCGTAAAAATTGCCTCGGCACAGGGCTCTACATCCGAAAATCTTCCCCGAGATAAAGCCGCCGGACATCCGGGTCCGCGACGATCTGGTCGGGCGTGCCTTCGGTCAAGACGTGGCCGGAATGGATGATATAGGCGCGGTCGATCAGGCCCAATGTCTCGCGCACATTGTGATCGGTGATCAAAACGCCGATGCCACGCTGCGTCAGATGCTGGACCAGGCTTTGGATATCGCCGACCGCGATCGGATCGACGCCGGCGAACGGCTCATCGAGAAGAATGAAAGACGGATGGCCGGCGAGCGAGCGGGCAATCTCACAACGGCGCCGCTCACCGCCCGACAGCGCGATCGCCGGCGATTTCCGCAGGCGCGCAAGATCGAATTCTTCGAGCAGGCCCTCAAGCTCGGCTGCACGGGCGCGACGGTCCGGCTGCGTAATCTCGAGCACGGCTAGAATATTTTGCTCCACGGAGAGGCCGCGAAACACCGAAGCCTCTTGCGGCAAATATCCTATGCCGAGGCGGGCGCGCCTGTACATTGGCAGGATTGTGACATCATGGCCGTCGATTTCGATGGCACCGACGTCCGGCCGCACAAGCCCGCTGATCATGTAAAAAACCGTCGTCTTGCCGGCACCGTTGGGGCCAAGCAATCCAATGGCTTCGCCGCGCCTTACCTC
>JAATEW010000336.1 GCA_015655535.1 Hyphomicrobiales bacterium
CCGGCGTCGGCAAGATCGATCGCCAATCGCCGGTCATGATGACCAAGGCGATCGACATTAATTTCAATCCGTTCTGGACGGTGCCGGTTTCGATCATCCGCAAGGATCTGATCCCCAAGATGCAGGCCGACCCCAATTACCTGGCCGAAAACAAGATTCACATCTTCAATAAGGATGGGCAGGAGGTCCAGCCGCAGCAGATCAACTGGAACTCGCTTGAAGCCGTGAACTACCGGTTCCGGGAAGAGCCGGGCGACAATAATTCGCTCGGCGTCGTGCGCATCAATATCAACAACCCTTACGGGGTTTATATGCACGACACGGCGACCAAGGGCGTCTTCGGCGACGACTTCCGCTTCATTTCGTCGGGCTGTATCCGCGTTCAGAACGTCCGCGACTATGTCGCCTGGCTCCTGAAAGACAATCCCGGCTGGGACCGCGACCATATCGACGAAGCCATCCGCTCCGGCGAACGTATCGACGTGAAGCTCGCGACGCCGGTGCCGGTCTATTGGGTCTATATCACCGCCTGGGCGACGCCCGACGGAACGGTTCAGTTCCGCGACGACATCTATCAGCGCGATGGATTTGGCGGCACCGCCGCCGCCCAGGCGATCGTTCCGCCGACACAGCAAGCGGCAGCCGTCAACGAGCAGCCGAGTCCGGCCTATGGCGGCAGCCAGGACTATTATGGCGGCGGCGATCAGAGCTATGGCCGCGGTAGGGCCTATGGCGGCCAGCAGCAGATGCTGCCGCCAATGAGCGACGAGCAGTAAACCCGGCGAGCGGCTACGGCCGCTCTTCCGTTTGGTTTTCGCGCCTGCCGCCCTTTAATGGCCGGCAGGCGTTTTCGTCGCAGCTTCGATACCATATTGTGCCTTCAAAGCTGTCTTTGCGTCCCGAAACAGGCGTGCTAAGGGCAAAGACCATTGTCTTTTCGGCCGGATTCGAGCCTAAGCGCCGCTTTCTGGCATCCCACGTTCGTTCCGAGGAGTAGTTGTCTATGAGCCAATCCGCCGCTGATCCCAGGCACGCGTCGAATTCGTTTTTCGCTGCAAGTCTCGCCGAAGCGGATCCGGAAGTCGCTGCCGCGATCGCGCAGGAGCTTGGCCGCCAACGCGACGAAATCGAGCTGATCGCTTCCGAAAACATCGTCTCCAAGGCGGTGCTCGAAGCGCAAGGCTCCGTTCTGACGAATAAATATGCGGAAGGCTATCCGGGCCGCCGCTATTATGGCGGCTGCCAATTCGTCGATATTGCCGAAAATCTGGCGATCGAGCGTGTGAAGCGCCTCTTCGACTGCGGTTTCGCGAATGTGCAGCCGAACTCCGGCAGCCAGGCCAATCAGGCCGTGTTTTTGGCGCTGCTCCAGCCGGGCGACACCTTCCTGGGCCTTGATCTCGCGGCCGGCGGCCATCTGACTCATGGCTCGCCGGTGAACATGTCCGGCAAATGGTTCAAGCCCGTCTCCTATGGCGTGCGCAAGGACGATCATCTGATCGATATGGATGCGCTCGCGGCTTTAGCGCTGGAACATAGACCGAAGATGATCATCGCTGGCGGCTCGGCCTATCCGCGCTTTTGGGATTTCGCCAAGTTCCGCGAAATCGCCGACTCGGTCGGTGCGATTTTCATGGTCGACATGGCGCATTTCGCCGGCCTCGTGGCGGGCGGCGTGCATCCTTCGCCGTTCCCGCATGCGCATGTCGTCACCTCGACGACGCATAAGACCTTGCGCGGGCCGCGCGGCGGCCTCGTGCTGACGAATGATCCGGATATCGCGAAGAAGATCAATTCGGCGGTCTTCCCCGGCTTGCAGGGCGGTCCGCTGATGCATGTCATCGCCGGCAAGGCGGTCGCTTTCGGCGAGGCTTTGCAACCGAGCTTCAAGATCTATGCGCGGCAAGTGGTCGAGAATGCCAAAGCGCTGGCGGGCTCGATCCTCGAAGGCGGTTTCGACCTTGCGTCGAAGGGCACGGATAATCATCTGATGCTTGTCGATCTGCGGCCGAAGAACCTCACCGGCAAGGCGGCGGAAGCGGC
>JAATEW010000184.1 GCA_015655535.1 Hyphomicrobiales bacterium
CGCGTGCTCGACGATATCCAGTCCGGCAAATTCACCCGCGATTGGATGCTCGAAAACAAGGTCAATCAGACCTCGTTCAAGGCGACGCGCACGAAGACCGCGCAGCACCCGATCGAGGAGGTCGGCGCCAAGCTCCGCGCCATGATGCCCTGGATCAGCGCCAATAAGCTCGTCGATAAAGCGAAGAATTGAGCTTTCTCACGTTTTCGCGACAAGGCTCTATCCTTTCACCGAGTGGACGGCGCTGCGTTAAAGACGCAGTCTTGTCCCAGCTTTCGGCTCTTCGAGGCTTGCAATCCAAATCGCGGGGCGATTTGGATGCTCGCACCTCAGGGTAAGGGCTAAGGCTCTACAATTCCAAAAGCCCTCATGCTGAGGAGCGCTCCGTCAGGAGCGTGTCTCGAAGCGCGAGGGCGTCACTGAGCGCTTCTTGGGAAGCTTGCTGAGAATTTCAAAGGCTAGGCCTTCCGCCATGACAGAACCATTGTCCCCGGAACTGACCGCCGACGCGCTGCATTTTCATCGTGCGCCGCGGCCGGGAAAACTCGAGATCCAGGCGACGAAACCGCTCGCCAACCAGCGCGATCTGGCACTTGCCTATTCGCCGGGCGTCGCGGCCGCCTGCCTCGCGATCGCCGCGGATCCCGCGCAAGCGCGCGAACTGACGATCAGGCAAAATCTCGTCGCCGTCGTCACCAATGGCACGGCGGTGTTGGGCCTCGGCAACATTGGGCCTTTGGCAGCCAAGCCCGTCATGGAAGGCAAGGCGGTTCTGTTCAAGAAATTCGCCGGCATCGATGTCTTTGATATTGAAGTCGCGGCGACTGACATCGACAGATTGGTCGACGTCGTGGCGGCGCTGGAGCCGACCTTCGGCGGCATCAATCTCGAAGATATCAAGTCGCCGGAATGTTTCGAAGTCGAGCGCAAGCTGCGCGAGCGGCTGTCGATCCCGGTCTTTCACGACGACCAGCACGGCACCGCGATCATTGTCGCCGCGACGGTTTTGAACGGGCTCGAATTCGTCGGCAAATCCATCGCCAATGCGAAGATCGTGACGTCCGGCGCGGGCGCCGCCGCGCTCGCCTGCCTCGATCTTCTCGTTCTGCTCGGCGCCAAGCGCGACAACATCTTCGTCACGGATATCGAAGGCGTCGTCTACAAAGGCCGCACGGCGCTCATGGACCAATGGAAAGAGGTCTATGCCAGGGACACGAATGCGCGCAGCCTCGGCGATGTGATCGGCGGCACGGATGTGTTTCTCGGCCTCTCGGCGGGCGGCGTCTTGAAGCCGGCCATGCTGAAGGACATGGGCGAGAAGCCCTTGATCATGGCGCTCGCCAATCCCAATCCCGAGATCGATCCGGCTGAAGCCGTCGCGGCGCGGCCGGATGCGATGATCTGCACGGGGCGTTCGGATTATCCGAACCAGGTCAATAATGTCCTCTGCTTTCCCTATATTTTCCGGGGCGCGCTCGATGTCGCGGCCTCGACCATCAACGAGGCCATGAAGCTCGCCGCCGTGCGCGCCATCGCGAGCCTCGCGCGCGAGGCGCCGTCCGATGTCGTCGCCAGAGCCTATGGCGGCGAGGCGCGGCTCTACGGCAAGGACAATCTCATTCCGTCGCCTTTCGATCCGCGCCTGATTCTGCGGATCGCGCCGGCTGTTGCCCGCGCGGCCATGGAGACCGGCGTCGCGAAGCAGCCGATCAAAGATTTCGACGCCTATGACGAGCAGCTCTCGCGCTTCGTCTTCCGCTCGGGCTTCATCATGAAGCCTTTGATCCAGGCGGCGAAGGCCGATCCGAAGCGTGTCATCTATGCCGACGGCGAGGACGAGCGCGTGTTGCGCGCCGTGCAATCCGTCGTCGAAGAGAAGATCGCGAAGCCCATTCTCATCGGCCGGCCCGATGTCATCGAGACGCGCCTGAAGCGCTATGGCCTGTCGCTCAAGCGCGGCGTCGATTTCGAACTCATCAATCCGAACGATGATCCGCGCTATCGCGATTATGTCGCGACCTATCTTAGCTGCGCCGGGCGGCGCGGCATTACGCCCGATGGGGCGAAGCTGATTGTGCGCACCAGTGCGACGGTGATCGCCGCTATTGCCGTCAAGCGCGGCGACGCCGATGCGATGATCTGCGGCCTTGA
>JAATEW010000158.1 GCA_015655535.1 Hyphomicrobiales bacterium
CGGCGTAATCGCTCACGTCGAAGACCCACACAAAGGCATGTGGTTGACTGAGATCGTGCGGGTGCTCTTCATCGATCACAAGCGCCAGCTCTCTTCCGGCAATCTGATGCGGCACGCGTAGCACCGTATGCGTCGGCTCCGGAAACGGCGGATGATAGTCATAGTGGGCAATGGTACGCGGATTTCGGATGTCCGAAACATCGATGCCATAAATGCCGCCATACCAGCAGGCCGCCCAAATTTCATTGCCGAGGCGCATCCCGTGATGCAGACGGTTGCGCACTCCTCTCCAAGCAGGTGTCTCGCCCGCTGAAATGTTCTGACCGGGAATCCACCAGCGCGACACTTCCTCAAGCTTCTTGGGATTTTTGAGATCGTAATTGACGAGGATATTGCCTTGGAAGCCCTGCATCTCCGTCGAGATATACGCATAGTTTTCGTCGCAGTCGAAACGATGGACGCCGATGCCGCCGGTTTTTTGAAACGTCAGTTCACGCGGCTTCGTCAAGTCAGAAATGTCGTAGACGCGAAACCCGCCGTCTTCATAACCGCGCTTGCCGACTTCGCGCAGGCCCGGCAATTCCGCCTCGGTGACCGCGAGCGTGGCGGCAAGTTCGGCATCCGTCGGGCCTCGGCCTAGGGCCTTCTCCATCGCCGAGATCGTCTGGGCCATTTCAAGGCCTTTGCGCAGATAGTGACGGTTGAACATTTCGCTGTTGACGATCATCAAGTCACCAGCGAGCCGCACCTTATGGGTGTGCGAATATTGGTTCGGCAGCATGATGGTCGACAGCATGCGGGGATTTTTCGGATCGCGTACGTCGATAATGCTGGTGCCGTAAGGCGGCGCGATGTGACCAATGAAAGCGATGCCGTCGCGCACGACCACCTGACCGCCGCCAGGAATGTCCAGCCGGCTGATGCGTTTGATGTTGTGAGCATAAGGTGAGGTCATAGCAACTTCCAATCGCGACATTCGTACGAGGCAGCGTCAGCTCCCCCAATGTAAGGCTCAAGTCAGAGAATGCTTTCCGCTTCGCGGAGACTATTGATCAGCGAAGCCCGCAGCATGAAGGCACGCGCCAAGGCCGGATCATCGGCCGAGCGTTTTAGTTCTTCGTGGTTCTTCAGCCGGACAGCCGGGTCGGTCTCTGCAAGGATGCGTTTGTTGCGCACCGTCTGCGCCTGGGTGTGCTGAATGGCAATCTGTCGGCGCTGACGCTCATAGCGGTCGAGAACGGAGTCGTCCGCCTCGCCTCTTGAGATGGCAATCAACTTTTCGGCCAAGTTAAAAGCATCATGGATGCCGCTGTTCATGCCCATGCCGCCGATGGGGCTGTTGACGTGGCAGGCGTCGCCGACAAGCAGCGCATTCCCCGCGCGGAATTTTGCCGCGACCCGCTGATGAACCGTATAGAGGTTAGAACCGCGGATGTTGAACGCTTCGTCGATCTCGAGAAAGCGCCGCATGCGCTCCTGCAAGGCTTTGGGCTTCGTCAATTCATCCGGATCTTCCTCGGGTTTCGTCGGGAAATGGACGCGCCAGACTTCCGGAGGACCTGCCCAATGAAACAGGTTCGACCACTCCCCTGGATCTGAAATGTAGTTGCGGTCGGTATAGCCCTTTCCTTTGAAGTCATACGAGACTTCAATGTTCAGCGTGCGGTCAGGATAGGTGAATCCCTCGAATTCTATGCCGAGTTGGTGGCGAATGATGCTGCGGGCACCTTCCGCGCTGACGATATAGCGGCCTTTGATGTCGATCACCTTGCCGTCGGGGCCGACGGCCATCGCGGTGACGCTATCCCCGGACTGCTCGAAACTCTGGAACGTCGTTCCCATCATGAGCGTACAGAGCGGATCGGCCCGCGCCATTTTCATGGCTTCCTCGACGATCTTAATGCGCTCGCATTGCAGCACGAAGGGGAAAGCCGTGTCATCCTTCAGATGGACATGGTCGAAGGCCGCGATGAGCTGATGCCCTTGCCGCTCCCAATAATGAAAGATCGGGGCCTTGAGACCGCGCGGCTCGATCTTCTCATAAAGCCCGATGCGCGCGAACATTTCGAGAGTGGGTGGATGATTGCTACCAGCTCGCGGAACCTGGTCAAGAAACGTCTCTTCCGGAGAGCTTTCTATGAGCGTTACGGGCAAGCCAGCCTGGGTTAACGCAAGCGTCAGACAAAGACCGACAGGTCCCGCACCGACCACAATAACAGGCTTATTCTTGCTGATCATAATCATCACCACCCAACTCTTTGCTACTTTGCCGGTCTTACTTGTTGGACGCCGGGTCTTTCATCGCCCCGGCCCAGCCGTTATGGGTGATGTCAAAGACGATGCCGTTGGGATCGCGATACTTGGCCTCGTAATAGGAGTTTGGCGATTCAGGCTTGCCGCCGAGATAGCTCGCGCCCGCGCCTTGCAAAACCTTTTCGGCTTCTTCGAGATCGTCGACCCACATTCCAAAGTGGAAGAGACCGACCCTTTCTTTTTCAGGATCGACGCGCAGCAGCGCGACATTCATGACGCCGTCCGACATGTAAATGCCCCGGCGCGCGAGGCCCGCGCGTGTCATGCCGAATGCTTTTTCGAAGAATGTGGCCGCTGTCTCGGGATCGGGAACGAGGATTGCCAGGTGACGCAGTTTTGACATGTGAGAACCTCCGCTTAATGACGGAGGTATGAGGCATCGCTAACTATCAGACAACGCTAAGAAAGCGGCCTTAGCTCTTCTAACGGCAGCGATAAGCCTAGCTTATATAGATGACGAAAATTGCGCCTTTAGCAAAAATTCTAAGCCAAATGATTAATCATAAAGCGTGCGTTTGTTCGGTCGGGTCAACAATTGCTTTTTTGCGTGTTGCTTGTTTCGTAAAAAGAGGCGCAATCTATTAGCGCTTTGAATATCAAGGCCTTGGTCATATTATCTATCACTACAAGCGATGTCGGGGCCGAGCAAGACTCCCGGAGAAGACCGAGGCCGTTGCTATGGAGACGATGGAGCGGTGCCGACGTTCGATATCCTGAAATCCCTGGAAATCTTTCTGAGTGTCACCGACACAGGAAGCATGACAGTCGCTTCACGCCGGCTCGGGATCACGCAGTCGGCAATATCGCAGCAGATCAAACTCCTGGAAGCCGATCTTGGTACGCCTTTGTTCGATCGGCAGAGCCGGCCTTTGCGTTTGACGATGGCGGGCATCACATTGCATCAGCGCGCCGCGCGCCTCATTCTCGATGCCAAGGAGACATGGACATGCACGCGTCAAGCGTCCGAGGTTCTCCTTCCTCACCTTCGGCTTGCGCTTTTGTCGACGGTCGCGACGCCGCTGGTGCCTGCGGTTATGGCAGCCGCTTATCGCAAAGAAATATCCGTCCAGACAATTTCGATCATGCGGGGTATTTCGCGAAACCATACGCAGGATCTTATCAACCGCGAGATCGACGTCGCTATTACATCAGACGCGCTTTATGAGCATGAGAGTATCGAGCGGCACGAGCTTGTGCAGGAGAGCTTTATACTTCTGCTGCCGCGCGGCACCGATTTGCGCGGAAGGGACCTCCGAACGATCGCCTCGCGTTTACCGTTTTTGCGTTACACCTCTCGAACGCAATCTGGTCAGCTCATAGAACGTCACTTCCGGCGCCTGCGCCTGGACATCGCGCCGAATTTCCTTTTTGAGGCGCCCGACGATCTCATCGCCGGAGTCGCAGCCGGCTACGGCTGGTCAGTAATCACGCCGACACAACTCGCCTACTCCTTGACAGATGTCGCATCGGTGGAAGTCGCGCGCTTTCCAAGCCCAGGGCTGAGCCGCAGCATCACGCTTATTACGCGCCGTGGCGAGTTTCCAAATATCGCAGCACAGCTCGCATCTGTCTGCCGCCGCGTATTGCGCGACGATGTGTTACCGCGCGTCAATGCTTTTCTGCCCGATATCCCGGACAGCTTCTGTCTTGCCGATGAGATGCCCGCCGCCGACATGCTTGTGCCATGAAGGCACAGAAAGCTACTTGAGCGAAGCGACGGCCTCGAGTTCGATCAAACAGCCATAGTGCAGAGCCGGTACGGGAACGACGGAGCGCGCCGGGCGCCAGTCACCAAAGACCTCTGCAAAGATGCTGTTGAAGAGCGGCCAGTTTTCTATTCCTACGATATATGCAGTCACCTTGAGGACACGATCGACACTGCTGCCGCCATCCTCGACGATCGCGAGCACGCTGCCGAGCACGAGGCGCGTTTGGTCCTCGAAGCTGAGACCGGCATCGCGGCTGCCGTCGAGAGATATGGGCAGTTGGCCTGAGACAAAGATAATGTCTCCATTCCGCGCCCCTTGCGCATAATGGCCGCCGGGCTTCGGCGCGCGTTCGGTCTTGATGAAGCTGACGCCTATACGCTCTGTCATGTATGCAAATCCCGGGGCTTTTTGATGATGGCCGAAGTCAGGTTTCTGATGATTATCCCAGGCCGAGCGCTGGCCAATAGAACACGACACTGACAAGCAGGAAGACGAACTCGACGATCGTCAAAATGCCGCCGACTTTGAGCAGATCCTTCGACGAAAAATAGCCGTAAGAGTAGCCAAGGACGAGCACAGCGGACTGGTAGGCGAAGAGTTTGCCTCCTGACGCAAAGGACCAGATCATACCGACCCAAGCCGGATCGAGATGGTGCGATTTGGCAAACTCCATCAGGATCGGCATCGACGTCGCGAGCATGGAAACCTCGCTGGCTGTCGCGAAGTGGTAGAAGAAACCGGCCCAATACAGAACGAAAGTGGAGGCAATTTTGCCTGTCAGAAGCGGCCCAATGCTGACGACGAACATATTTGTCAGAAGATCGAGAGCGCCTGTGACCTTCAGCACTTCGCCCATGCCAAGCGCCGCACCGACAAAGAAAAACGGCAGCAGGTTGATACGCTTGAAGTCATTTTCATCGAGGACATTGATGAACGGCATGAGCGCGATCATCCCGATTCCGAGGGCGACGATCGGGGCCGAGATGTGATGCAGCCAATCGGTCATCCAGAGAGCGAGCGCCAAGCCGCTAAGGAGAGCCGATTTGATGGCAAGGGGCGTCCAGGATGCCGAGGTGCCGAAATGATCACGTAATGCATCATGGCGATCGGCAAGGCTCTCTGCCTCCGGCGGAAAAAGCTTGAGCGCCAACCACCAGGAGACGAGGATCGTGCCAAGGGCACAAGGGAAAAAGGCGGCAAACCACAGGCCCCAGGAAATCTCGACATTGCCGTCATGCTGGATCATTGCGCGTGCGATGATCGAGGCTGTACCCGCGATGATCATCTTGTTGAAGATGCTCGTCGTATAAGTGATGACGAGGAACATGCCTCGACCGATGTTGGAGCCCTGCTCCACGTTGAAAAGTTTGGCCAAGCCGATTGCGATCGACGCCATGATGACGACACAGGCCGCGCCCGACGGCACGATGAACGTCAGCAGAAAGGAGACGATGATCAAACCGAGCAGGAGACGCGAATAAGTTACGCCGACCTTGGACACGACGATGTTTGCAATCCGCTGCGGTAACCCCGACTTCGACGCCATCGCGCCGATAAGCATGGCGCCCAGGTAAAACCAGGAGGCATCATTGATGAAGCCACTGAAAATGACGTTCGGCTTGGCAACGTGAAATAGCCAGAACAGCGCAAGCCCAAACATCCCCGCCGCGGAATATTCCATGGCTTCGGTGATCCACGCGACGATCATGAAAGCGGAAATCGCAAGAGCGGCCTTCGCGTTCGCCTGGATGGGGAGCGGAGCGAGCCAAACTGCGACCGGGATGGCGATGCAGAAGAAAACCTTTGCCGCGAGGACCAAAGAGGCATGCCCTGCCCTGTCCTCAATCGTCCCAATGGGCGTGCCAGCCGTCATAGCTGGGGAAGGCTTCAACCGAGATCCCGCCGCCGCCGCCACGAGGGGCTCCAACGCCTTACTTTCCATCTTAGAGTCCCCTTGCATTCCGCAAAGCAAAACGCCGTCCCAGAGCTACAAGGCTCAACGCGCGCCGCGCATAGATTTGGATGGACCGCTGCAGTAGCTCGCCATCTTCGACGCGTTGAAGAATTCAACGATACAAAAGCTTGCGCAAGTCGTTGACTGCTTTAGTTTCGTGCTATACGAACATAATGGAAGCAAAACACACTAAATATGCACATTTATAATGCATATGCGTTCTATCTAATGATATTTATAACCACGGCTTTATTCCTACTGTTTCAGATGCTACTCATAAATAGCTGCACTGTAACTTATAAGAAGCGCTAATGTGGCGCTTTATAGCTTTTCAATTCTTCACATCACCTCAATCATGTTTGCGCGAGATCAAATTACTGTGCGGTAATTCGAGGGGGTCGCAGAGACAACGCGCCGTACTTCCTTCCTCAGGAAAGAAATGGCGAGTTTCTGATTGGGGGACTTGAGTTCATGGTAAGAATAGAGTTGGCGGCAAGCTCAGCGCTGCTGCTTCTTATGGGGCTCACGCAGGCCAGCGCCCAAACGATCCAGCCGCTCCAGGAAGAGCAGGACGAGCAGCGGGTCAAGGAACAGCAATGGTCAAATAATCCGCTAACGCGAACGCTCACCTCCATTCGTGACGACTACGGCATCAGCTTCCGAGGTGCGCTGATCAATGAAACTGCCGGCAATCCAAGCGGCGGTGTGCGTCAGGCAACGACAAACGTCGGTCAGGGGCAGATCGGTGCAGATCTCGATCTTATGAAGATCGTCGGGCTGCCCGGAGCCTCGGTCCATCTGACCGAATATCACGATTATGGAACGTCGCTGTCACTGGTGGGAATCGGTAACGGCGTCCGCGTCCAGGAAATCTATAAAAATCCCTACAACATTTTCCACTTCGGTCTGTTCACCTATGAGCAGAAGCTGTGGGACGATCGGATTGATATCGATGTGGGGCGGACGGCAACGTCGAAATATTTCGCGCATCTCGATCTCGCCTGCACTTTCATGTCGGGCACGAACTGCGGTATTCCCGCTCTTGCCAACTCCGAGGCTGGCTTCTCCCTGCTTCCATCGGCGACCTGGGGCGGCAAGGTTTCCTACCAAATAACGCCTGAACTCTATGTCATGGCAGGCGCCTTTGAGGTCAACTCCTCTGTGCAGCCGACAAGCGGTTTCGATTGGCGCACAGACAAAGCTACCGGCGTGACGACGCCGATCGAAGCCGGCTACGGCACGAACTTCAAAACGTCAGCCTATCCATTCGATATCAAAGGCGGCTTCTACTATAGTAACGGCGGCCACTCGAATCCCTACTTCAATACGACCGGCAGCTCGCTCGGTACGTTCAATGGCACCGCGACCAATATTCCAGTCCGTGATGGCATCTATCTGCTTGGCGATAAGACCGTTTGGCGTCACGACGACCAAAGTTTGCGCAACGTCACGCTCATTGGCGGTTGGGTACAGCCTTTCGATAATACAGAGGTCTACACCTCGCAGGTTTTTCTCGGCGCGGTTTGGACCGGCCCTTTTGCGTCGCGAAAAAAAGATTCTATTGGGTTTGTCGCGAACTATTTCCGTCTCGGTGATCTCGAAAATCAATTCCTGACGGACGCACGCAGACGGGCCGGCAGCTATGGAACGAACAATCCAAATATCTATACCTTCGAACTCAACTACAACTACAATCTCTTCTCCGGCGTGAGGCTGACGCCGAACCTTCAATACATCATCCACCCTGACAATTCCGCGCTCCCTCGCGTCGACGCACCGCCGCCGCACAACACGCTCGTGCTCGGCCTCCGGGCGGAAGTGACCTTCGGCGAACTGCCCTTTGCGCCTCCGGGCCGTCCCGGTGACTTGTGATGTTCTCATCCGCATCCAAGCCATTTCACCGTGACGTCGCCGTATCGAAATATTGTCAGGAGATTTCCATGTCCGCAAAATATGCCGCAGTCTTGGTACCGCTCGTCTTCGCCTCAGCAGCTCTTGCAGCTGATCTTCCCAGCAAGACGCATCCGATCTATCCGCCAGCGGTCCCCATCTTTACTTGGACAGGCCTCTATGTCGGCGCTCAGATTGGCTATGAATTTGGGCTGGACCAAAGGACCGCTACGGCGGTTACCGGAGCCAGTGCCTCCAGCGCTTCGGCGCCGAAGACGGTTACCGTAGGCGGGCACGTCGGTTACAATTATGCGATGCCGCCCATCGGCTCGTTCGGCACCGCCACGGTCGCCGGTTTCGAAGGCGATGTTAACGTGGCCTCGGCTCAAAAAGCCTATAGTTTGGGAACGGTGACAGGATCCTATCACGAACAGATACAAGGATCAGCGCGGGGCCGCCTCGGCGTTGCCTTCAACCGCTTCCTTGTTTACGGCACAGGAGGCGCGGCATTCGGCGGCATCCGCAATATTTATACGTTGCGGGGCATTCAGGACTATTACGCTAAGGACCAGGTCGGATACACCATCGGTGCCGGTATCGAATATGCGTTGGCGTACAAGTGGTCGCTTCGTGGAGAGTATCGTTACACCGACTTCGGCAGCTATTCGCAGCTTGCCGCGACAGGCACGGCGAGCGCTTTAAGCGTTCATCATCGTGACTATGACAACCGATTTCAAGTCGGCGTGACTTACCATTTCATAACGGGGGAGCCGGCAACGGTCGTCGCACGTTACTAGCGATGGAACAGCCTGAGAGGCAAAGCGGCCCCTCGACGCAAAGGCAATTCTTCAGCGGATGTCGTACATAAGGCCGCTCCAGCTTGGAGCGGCCTTTCTGCTGTAAATCATTGTGATCTAACAGCCGACATTCGACCCTATGCGATAAATGGAAGGAATGGGTTGGGGAGCCGTCATCCCACCGCTTGGCCTGGGAAGGGCCGGAGAACGACCTGCTTCGCGGGCGACGCTTTGGGATCCCGGCGCGGCATCGATCCAAGGTTGCGCTTGCCTCTGAGGGTGTCGGCTCGTTGATTTGACCAATATGGCTCCTTTCACTTTGAGAGGAGCCATACATGACCAATCCCTGCACCCAGCTGCTGACAATGGTCGCCGGGGTCCGAATCACCGAGCGAGCACACAAGCTTATCGCGCCCGAAGTGGGTTGTGACGTCAAGCGAATCCGGCGAAAGCAAAACCGCCCTGGCGGCGGCTCAGATAAGGGTTCATTTTCGAGGTCCCGCGCCGCGATGTGGACCACTCCGGTGGTCCTCGACGCGAGCGGCGGCCGGAGCGGCGCTC
>JAATEW010000271.1 GCA_015655535.1 Hyphomicrobiales bacterium
ATGATGCGCAAAAGCGTCGATTTGCCGGCGCCGTTGACGCCGAGAACGCCGATCTTGGCATCCGGGTAGAAGGACAGGTTGACGTTATCGAGGACTTTCTTGCCGCCCGGATATGTCTTCGTCAGACCTTGCATATGATAGATGAACTGCCGCGCCATCAGGGCCTATATCTCTCTGTCAGTTTAGGAAATTTGCGCTGTTCTAGAGCATGTCCAGGCAAAGTTGAACGGTTTTTCCGGCAAAGGGCCTGTTTCAGCTCGTTTTGTCTTGCCGGGGGCACCGGTCGGCCTGTCCTGACCGGCAGCGCCCTGGTCTTTGCAAAGTCACAATCCTTTGCACAAGTGAAATGAGGTTTCGGCCGCTTTCCGGCAAGGGGGCTTGCTGTTCGCAGCCGATCGGAAAAGACTTCAAACGAATCTTAATACTTGCGCGGAATGGGACGGAAAACCGGTATCCACTTTTCCTCATGCCGCTCCACCCAATTGGAAAACTTCTCAAAAGGAGACGACGTTTGAGCGATCCCCAATTGCGTGATTTTGGCACCGTCGCGCCTGGTTTTGGGCGGACCGAGCCGATCGCGCCCGCTCTTCCGGTGAGGCAGCCGGTCAGCGTCCCGGAGCCGGTCCAAACGCCGGCCAATGGAAATATCTTCGCGGCCGACGATCTGAACGGACCGGATGCCTTGGGCATCGAGACGCTTTTATCTTTGCTTGCCGAACTGAGCCTCCATAAGAATGTGGAATTGCCGCTCTGCATCGGCATTTTGGGCGGCGCCGGGTCCGGCAAAAGCTTCGCGCTGGCGCGGCTTGGCGCGGCAGTCGAGGCTTTGGCGGCGCGGGCGGCCGGCCAAACTGATACTCCTTACCTGAGCCGCGCGACGATCGTGCAGGCCGATGCCGCGCATCTCGATGGCGAGCCGATGGTGGCGATTGCCGGCGCGCTTTGCGCCGGTCTCGGGCCTATCGCGCCGGACCTCGTGGCGGAAGCCTTGCGCGCCGCGCGCGATCCGCATGCCGCCGTCGCGGAGGCCGCCGAGCGGCTCGATCAGGCGCAGCGGCGTCTGCATCTCGAACGGGATAATCTGACCGAGGTCGAGGGCCGCCGCGCCCGCCTGTTCGAAACTTTGCTCTACGAGACGCCGGGCTCGCAGATCGACGCTTATGTCAGAACCTACCGGCCGCGCATTGCGAGCAGGCTTCAGGCCTTTGGTTTTTCCGGTGACCCGATCCTCAATTACAAGGATCTCGTTTCGAGCCTCGCAACCGTGCAGGGCCCGGGCGGGCGGATCGGCATGGCGCTCCGCTCGATTTGGGCCTTCAAGGGTCAGACACGGCTTCTCGTCATCGCTCTGATCCTGGCCTTGATCGGGACCGGATTCGAATGGGCCGTCGCGCATCAAGCCGCGTGGCTTTCGCCGATGCGCGCCAACACGACAGGCGCGCCGGTCGCAGCCTGGTTCGAAGCCCATATGGATGCGATCAAAACGCTCGGCACATTGGCTTTTGCCGGTGCGGGCGTCGCAGTCCTGGCCAGTCTCTGGCGCGCCTTCCGTTTCCTCCAGCCGATCCTGCGGGGCATCACGCTGCTCAAGGCGGAGCTGAACAATCGGCGGCATGCGTTGGATAGCGCGCTCGCGCATCAGACCCGCCGCGTCGACGGCCTCAACGCTGAGGTCGAAAAGGCGGCGCGCCTGCATGCCGAAGCCGATCAGCATGCCGGCAAGGCCGCCGTGCAGGCCGACGCATCGCCTTTCCATGGCAACAGCGAAAAATCTCAGGCCACGCAATTTGTCACGACGCTGGCCTCGTTGATCGCGCAAAAACCGTCGGGCGCGCGGGCTTCCGGCAATGCACTGCGGCGCATTCTCTTCATGCTCGACAATCTCGATGCCGTGGCGCCGATGCGGGCCTGCGAGATCCTTGATGCCGCGCACCGGCTTTTGACCAATCAGGCTTTCGTCACGGCGATCGCCATCGATCCGCAGCGGCTGGCCGATGCGGGGATCGGGACGCAAGTGCATCTCGAAAAATGGGTTCAGGTGCCGCTGCGCATCGATGCGACGGCCAAGGACCACGAAGCCTTCATCCTGCATCTCGTCGGAAAGAGCAGCCGGGACGAATTGACGGCGAAATCGAAAGTGCCGGCATTTTCCGCAGATGCGCGGACGTCCATGCTCGATCGACCCTTGTCCGAGGAGGAAGGCCGGCTTTTGGCTGCGCTCGCCCCGCTGGCTGGCCGCTCGGCCCGCGCGTTAAAGCGCTTCGTCAATCTCTATCGTTTGACGCGGCCGCTCTTGGCCGATCATTGGGCCTCGCTTGCCTTCATGCTGGCATTGGAAGGCGGTGGCACGCAGACCGAGGCCGAGGCTGTGACCTATGCGCTGACTGTCGCGAAGCCCGGCGCCGATCTCAATCTGTCGCAGGGGCATCAACGGCTCAATGATTTGTTGGGCATGGTGCGGAGCCTGGAAAAAGGCCCGACCGCGGAAGCGTCGAGGCGGGCGGCGGCGATCGCCGCGACCTTCTCGTTCCGCGCCAGAAAAGCGAGAGCATGATCCCGAGAAGTTGGCACGGCTTTTCGGCGTAGGATCATGTTTCCAAAGGCGTGAGATCATAAATCTCACGCCTTGGTTTTCCGGGTCCAAGCTCTATTGGAAGATCTTCACCGCGCTGTCGAGGGCTTTCCAGATGCCCCAGGCGATGGGGATTCCGGCGGCGAGCCAAGCAATGGCGCTCGCGCCCGTCAGGCCGCCATAGCCGATGCCGAAGGAGCCTGTCGTCACCGTCTTGACTGGGCTTGGCAGCCCCGCTGCGGCTTCGGCCGCGGCCTCTTCCATGAGCCATTTCTGTGACACCGGCCGCACCAGCGCATTGCAGATGAAGCCTGCGATGAGGAAGCTCGCCAGAATATACATCGTACGGTCATAGACGAGCGCCCGGTCGACCCCAGCGGCGATCTGCGCGTCGCGGATATAGCCGACGACGAGGGGACCGACGACGCCCGCCGTCGACCATGCCGTCAAGAGACGGCCATGGATCGCGCCGACGAATTTCGTCCCGAAGACATCGGCGAGATAGGCGGGCACCGTCGCGAAGCCGCCGCCATACATCGAGAGGATGATACAGAAGGCGGCGACGAAGAGCGCTTTCGACCCCCAATGGGCGAAGGTCGGGGCGCAGGCATAAAGCAGAATGCCGAGGCCGAAGAAGCAGAAATAAGTGACCTTGCGCCCGATCTTGTCGGAGAGAGAGGCCCAGAAGAACCTTCCGCCGATGTTGAAGAGCGACAAGAGTCCGACGAAGCCAGCGGCGATCGTCGCGACGGCCGTCTTCTGAGTTGCGTCAAGGGCGGAGAAGCCGACATCCGGTGTGCCGATGAGCTTGCCGGCGAAGATTTCCTGCAGCATCGGCGAGGCCATCGCGAGCACGCCGATGCCGGCCGAGACGTTGAGGCAGAGGATTCCCCAGATCAGCCAGAACTGCGGTGTGCTATGCGCATGCACAAGATGCACATTGCCTTCGGTGACGAGCCTTTTCTTTCCGGCAGCCGCTTGAAAGCCTTCCGGAACCCAGCCCTCCGGGGGCACGCGATAGCCGAAGGCGCCGATCAGCATGAAGCCGATATAGATCAGGCCCATAACCGTCAGCGTCTGCCAGACGCCGACATTGGTGCTGGATTTGAAATTGTTCATCAGCAGATTGGCGAGCGGCGAACCGATCAAGGCACCGCCGCCGAAGCCCATGATCGCCATGCCGGTCGCCATGCCGCGCCGGTCGGGGAACCATTTCACCAGTGTCGAGACGGGCGAGATGTAGCCGAGGCCGAGGCCGATGCCGCCGATGACGCCCATGCCGATCCAAATGATCCAGAGCTGGTGCAGATAGACGCCAACGGCGCCCAGTAGGAATCCGCCGCCCCAACAGAAAGCCGCGACGACGCCCGCCTTACGCGGTCCGGCGCGTTCGAGCCAGCCGCCGAAGACCGCCGCCGACAGGCCGAGAAAGACGATACCGATGGTGAATGTGACCAGAAGATCCGTCACGCGCCAGTCGCAGGTCGTCGTGAACAGGGCGTCGAAAGTCGACATTTGGGGACAGGCGACGGCTTTGTCGATTCCGAGCGCACGCGACAAAGGCAGCCAGAAGACGCTCAGTCCGTAAGACATGCCGATACAGAGATGGATGGCGAGCGCCGCCGGCGGCACGAGCCAGCGGTTGAAGCCGGGCTTTGCGACGATCCGTTCGCGGGTGAGAAACCCTGCCTCGGATCCTCCAGGCGCATAATGTCCTTCTGCGATGCTCATGGTGTTTCTTCCCCTTTATTGTTATCGGCCCAGGCGAACCCAGTGCCGCGATCTCGCGATGTGTTCATCGTCGATGATCGAAAGATGGCAGCTCTCGCCGCCATGGCCCGATATCCCTCACCAGGATACCAGTATTAGCCATAACAGCGCGAAACGCGCGTTCCGGCAATATGATAACGCGTATAAACGCGAGAATTTGAGGGCTTGGTTGCGAATCCCGCGCTCTGCGACGGCGGATCGGTTCTTTCCAAGCGCCGGGGAGCCGCCCCTGCACATATGGCCAAGGCCGCGGCGCCGTCCAAATCAGCCGGCGTCCGGCCGCATTGAATGTCCATCGCCGCTCCTTTAGAAGCCTTTCACCGCAATGGCCGAAGGGCGCTGCGTATAACGGCGCCGTCGCACAGGATCGCACTCATGAAATTCTATATGACCCCAGGCTCCTGCACGACCGGTATTCACATCATCCTCGAAGAGCTCGAAGAGGTTTTCGAGGTCTATGTGGTGAACCTGCCGAACGGGGATCATTTTAAACCCGAATATATTGCGATCAATCCGAAATCGACGATCCCGACGCTGGTGCGCAATGACGGCACGCCTTTGACCGAGGTCCAGGCGATTGCCTATTGGCTCGCCCGCACACATCCGCGCCGCAAGCTTTTGCCGGAAGACGTGAATGACGAGACGCGCGTGATCGAGACCTTGGCCTATGTCGTCGGCACGGTCCACGGCCAGGGCTTTGCGCGGATCTTCGCGACATCGACCTTCGCGCGGAGCGAGGCCGATCACGAATCGATCCAGCAGCTCGGGCGCGACATTGTCGTCAAGGCATTCGCGATTTTAAACGACGTGCTGGCCGGGCGCGATTATGTCGGCGGCACTTTCTCGATCGCCGATCCTATTCTCTTCTATGTCGAATTCTGGGCTGACAAGTTGAAGATCGCGCTGCCGCCGAATCTGCTCGCGCATTACCGGCGGATGCTGGCGCGTCCCGCCGTCCAGCGCGTGATGGCCGAAGAAGGCTATAATGTCAAAACGCTCGGCGTCGCGGATGCGGCGTGACGTGCCGGCTGTCAGGTCGATTTTTCATTTTTGTCCCATCGCGTGATCCGAAAAGTCCTGCCAGCTTTTCGGGATGATGCTCAGGTCCCGCACCTTGAAACCACGGCATCCTTCACGCGCGCCGTCGCCTCATCGGTATAGCGGCCTGTCTTCTCGCGATAGGCGAGATCGGCTTGCGTGAGCGTGTCGGCCGAGGCCTGCCCATAGCATTCGCAATAATTGCTGGCGCGTATCGGCAATTGGGTGCCGGTTCCGAGGCTTCTGCCGACGTCTTCCTTGCAGGCCCTGGCCAGTCCCCCCGGCATGACATTGCGCCGGTAGGCGTCGAATTCCATAATCGTCATCGTAGCGAAACTTCCGGCGGGCTTCGCGGCATGCGTCGCCTTCTGCCAGTCGAAGCCTGAGCCGGCGAGATAGAATCCGCCGAAGACGGCGAAGACAATCGCTGCGAGCCAGCCGAGAACCGGAATAAAAATAAGCAGGATCGCGGCGGGCAGGGCAAGCCACCAATGCCATTCGAAGAGCCGCATCAGCGCGGCGACATTCAAGACAATGACCAAAAGAATGATGACGAGCGCGAAAATGCCGGCGGCGGACCGCGTTAGGCTGGTGACAATCGCAGCCAGGGCTGAAAAATAGCCTTTGATCGCTGTCATGAAAGGGCGCTTTGACGGGCTGCTGGAGTACAAAGTTTAAATCCCTGAAGGCCGGATTGGTCTGGAAAGACTGCTCCGCAGCATGAGGGCTTCAATATGACAAAAGCTGAGATTTCACCCCACCAGGCAACAAACATCGCGAATCGGTCTCGCATGTTGGTTTATTTTTAACGCGCGACCTTGCCCGAAACGCCTGCAACCTTTCCGATCAGGTTTTAAACGCCCCGCCCAAATATATTCACACAAGCCGCGGCAGTGCAAAGCGCTTAGCGAATGAGCGCATAGTCGATAAAGCCGATTTTGTCGCCAGGGGCGACCTTCGTCACATGTTCCGGCAATTCGACGAGACCGTCGGTCCGGGTGAGCGATGTCAGGACGCCTGCGCCCTCGACGGGATATTTTTCCGCGATCATCTCGCCTTCGGCATTTTGTTTGAGCGAGACGCGGACATATTCGCGCCGGCCTTCCTTTTTCTTGTAGGAAAAGCCGGATGTGACCGAAATCGGCTTCGGCGGCTCGGGCGGCGCGCCGTTCAAAGCCGCGATCAAGGGCCGCACCACATAGATGAAGGTGATGAAGACGGCGACCGGATTGCCGGGCAGCCCGACGAAGGGCGTGCCGTCGATCACGCCCATGGCGACGGGCCGTCCCGGTTTGATGGCAAGCTTCCAGAAGACCAGCGAGCCCGCCTTGGAGATGGCGCCCTTCACATGATCTTCCTCGCCCATCGAAACGCCTCCCGAGGTGATGACAAGATCATGGTCCTTGGCAGCCAGCGTCAGCGCCTCTTTGATGCGGGCGGGATCGTCTTCGAGAATGCCGAGATCCGTCACCTCGAGCCCCAGCCGTTTCAAAAGGCTTTGCAGCACGAAGCGGTTGGCGTCATAGACGGCGGCGGGGCGGAGCGCCTGGCCGGGCGACATGATTTCGTCACCGGTTGAAAAGACGGCGGCTTTCAGCTTGCGGCGCACATTCAGGCACTCGAGCCCCAGCGCGGCGGCGAGGCCGATGTCTTCCGGCCGCAGGCGCCGGCCCTTGGGCAGGGCTATCTCGCCGGCTTTGAGATCTTCTCCACGCAACCGCAGATTGGCGCCGCGCAAGAGGCCGGCGGGCAGCGCCACGCCTGAATCCGTCTCTTTGCAATCCTCCTGCATGAAGATCGTGTCGAGCCCTGCGGGCATTGGCGCACCGGTAAAGATGCGTACGGCACGGCTGGGCATGGCTTCCGCGCTCAGGCAATGCCCAGCGGCGACGCGGCCTTCGACGGGCAGAATCGTCTCGCCTTGCGCCGCGAGATCGGCAAAGCGGACCGCATAGCCGTCAACGGCGGAATTATCGAAGACGGGCAGATCGATCGGCGCCATCAAAGCCTCGGCTAAAAAACGTCCTTCGGCTTCGACCAGGGAAACGGTTTCCGTCTCGGCGATCGCGGGGATGCGCCCAAAGAGAAGCCGGACGGCGTCCTCGACCGGCATGGGGCCGTTTCCGGTTGAAAATATATCCTTGCTGAGCTGGGCCATTCATAGGGTTCCGGCAGGATGCTTTTCTGATTCACGCGCGCCGAGCCGCGCGAGCGTTTCGTCGAGCGGCAAAGCAAGGGTCCAGATCAGATCCGCGATCGTTGCCGTATCGTCGAGATGCGCCGAAGGCAAGGGCGGCTTGGCACCTTGCGTGTCGGTCGCGAGTGCGCGGATGTCCGGATCTTCGGGATAAAGAAAGGGTTTGCCATTGGCCGCGCGATGCACTTCGATTTTTGCGTGC
Source organism: Hyphomicrobiales bacterium (assembly GCA_015655535.1). Classification (GTDB taxonomy): domain Bacteria; phylum Pseudomonadota; class Alphaproteobacteria; order Rhizobiales; family Beijerinckiaceae; genus Methyloferula. The sequence goes on from JAATEW010000271.1 coordinate 7,780, forward strand.
GGATCGCGCTTGAACCCTTCGATCAGGATGAGATCGACGGGCGAGAGATGGCGCAAAAGCTCATCGAGGCGTGGCTCGGGCGCGCCGCGCAATTCATGCATCAAGGCCCAGCGGTTAGAGGAAGTTACGAGAACCTCGGTCGCACCCGCTTCGCGATGGACATAGGAATCCTTGCCGGGCTTGTCGACATCGAACGCGTGATGCGCATGTTTCAATGTCGAGACGCTGAGGCCGCGCGTCTTCAGCTCAGGAATGAGCTTTGCGATCAGCGTCGTCTTTCCGGCGCCGCTCCACCCGGCCAATCCGATGACGCGTGTCATGACGAGGCTCCCAAAGGCGCGGGCGTGAAGCCGGTCGCGGCGAGCGCCATGCGGACGTCTTCGCTATGGAGAGCTTCAATAAACGCTGTCACGGCCGGCCGCTCGATACGGCTTTGAGCCACCGCGAAATCATAATGTTCTTCGGCGAGCGGAATGAAGCCGAGCCCATAGGCATCGGCCACGGGCTTGATCGCAATGCCCCAATCGGCACGCGCCTGCGCCACGGCGGCTGCGACTGCGTTGTGCGATTTCGGCTGGTTCCAATAGCCGTCCGGGCGTGCCGTTCCGAGCAGACGGTCGATCAGGATGCGAGTGCCCGCGCCTTGATTGCGATTGACCATGTGGCAGGCCGGATCGGCCAGCGCGGCGGCTATGGCATCGGCAATGCTCTTGCCTTCAAAACGCCGATCGCCGTGCCGGAAGACGAGGCCCTGCATGCGACGCCAGCCTTCGATGAGCGTGAGATCATCGTTGAGATAGGGCTTGTTATAGACTTCCGTTTGTGGGTCCATGAGATGCATGGGCGCGAGATCACATTCGCCGCGTTTCACCGCCGCGAGCCCACCCATGCTGCCGATGGCGACCGTGCGCACGCGGAAACCTTCATCAGCGAGGCGGTCGATGATGGGCTCCAACCCGATGCAATGGCTGCCCATGATGGTGAGATCGGGCACGCGCACATGCGGATCGAAGAGCGTGACTTGCATGCGTGTGCCTTCCGGCAAATGCTCTGACAAAGCATCGACCGTCAAAAATCCATCGGCCTGCGAGAAGGCCGAAACGGAGCCCGAACCTTTCGACAAGGGAAAGGCATTCAGGCCCTCATTGCCCTCGGTTAACGCCACCATCACGAATTCGGTGCGGCCGAGATCGGAGATGACGCGCACCGGCGTCACTGCCTCAAGCGTTGAATCCATGCGCGCGGCGAGCCCGCTCATGGCGCGCAGCACGGGCACGACGAAATCGTGAAAGGTGAACATGGCGGAGGTCGGAAAGCCCGGCAGAATGACCACGGGCTTTCCATCGGCCACGGCGAGACATAAAGGCTTGCCCGGCTTCAAGGCGACGCCATGCGCGATGATGCCGGGTGCGCCTAGCCTTGCGACGATGCGATAGGTGAGATCGCCGGCGCTCTTCGACGTGCCGCCCGACAGGATCATCATGTCGCTTTCGGCGAGCGCCTTTCGCAGAGCCTCTTCGAGTGCGACGGGATCGTCCTTGATCGCGCCAATGAATTGAGGGGCGCCGCCGTTTTCGGTGACGGCGGCAGCAATGATCGGCCCGTTCGAGTCGTAAATCGCGGCGGCCTTCAATGCTTCGCCCGGCTGAACCAATTCGTCGCCGGTCGAGAGCACGGCGACGCGGGGCTTGCGATAGACCGGCACTTGCGCCAGGCCGCAGGCGGCGAGCATGCCGATCTCGCGCGAGCCGATCAGATCGCCATGGCGCAGCAGCGTTTCGCCAAGCGCAATGTCGCTGCCGGCGAAGCCGATGTTCTGGCCGGGCGCGACGGCACGGCGCACGAGAATGTTGCCGCCGCCCGGATCGGTATGCTCGACCATCACGACGGCATCGGCGCCGCGCGGGATCGGGCCGCCGGTTGCAATGGGTGTTGCACTATTGCGCGCGACTTCAAGCGAGGGCGGCGTGCCGCAGGCAATCGTCTCTTGATTAAGGACGAGCGTGACCGGCGCGGCATCGCTCGCGGCCTTGATGTCGTCGGCACGCAGCGCAAAGCCATCGACGGCGGAGCGGTCGAACGGCGGCACATCGATCGGGGCGCGCAATGTCCCGGCGAGAATGCGGCCGAGGCTGTTTGCCAGTGAAACCTGCTCTATGCCGAGCGGCTTCATCGCGAGATGGCTTTGAAAGCGCTTAGCCGCCTCCTCACGCGACAGGACAGACAGAAACTGTTCCTGTACGGGCGTTACGGGGCTTTGGTTTTTGCGGTCGCTCATCGCTAGATCTCTTCACCGCGAAGCAAAGTGCCGGCCGGATAGCCTTCGCTTTCGGGCGGCACGATATGCCAAGCTTGCGCGTGGGCCAGCGAATGCCATGGCAGATCGCCGGACGCCAAGGGCTCCCAGAGGGTTTTATCGTCGATCGATGCGCGGCGCAGCAAAACAATATCGCTGACGCCTGGGTTGGAGGTGATCTTGCGCGCGAGCGGCAAGATCTCGCCGGGTGTTCTGGGTGTCGCTGCCGCCATCTCGTGAAGACAAGGTTTTGCCAGCGCGAGCCAGACGGCAAAGGCGGCTTCGAGTCGCCCCGGCGCCATGATGACCGGAATTGAGCCGGAGGATTTGGATATGAGCCCAAATCCCGCCGTCTCGCCCGGGTGCATCGCGAGCCCTTGGACCAGCACGGTCCCGACTTGAGCCAGTGCCGCGGCCGTGCAATCGCGGGTGCCGAAGCCTGTCCCGCCTATGGTGATGATGAGATCGCTATCGACCGCCGCCAGCTTCTGACTGAGAGTTTTGAGATCGCTCATATCGATGGCAAAGACCTCGGTCGAAGCGCCCAATGTCTTCGCCATGGTGCGAAAACCCGGGCCGATGAAATCGCCTTGCGGCAGATCGTTGCGCACGAAGATCGCGAGGCGCGGAATGCGGACATGGATCGTCTCAATGGCCGTCGTGCGAAACAAGGCGAGATGAAACGGATTGATCGCCTCGCCCGCCGCGATGATCGCGGCGCCTGCTTCGACATCGGCGCCTTGCCGCCGCGCGCCGTCGCCAGGCGTCGCTTGTGCCAATATCTCGATGGGCTGGGCGGTATCGCGCACGGCATGGGCGGGCAAGATCGCATCACTCGATTGGGGAAGCCGATCACCGCATGACACCCATTGTGGTGGTGTCAGCGCGAAGGCGGGCGCATAGGCAGAGGCGCCGACGGTGTCGAGCGCCGCCACAGCGAAACCGTCGCGCAGCGCGATCGCTTCGGCCGGCACGGGGCAGGGCGCGACGACCGTTTCGGCCGCGGCATGGCCAATCGCCGCATCGGCCGGCATGGCCGTGCCTTTTACGGGAGCGCACAAGCCGAGCAGCGCATGACGCGCATCGTCAAGCACGCTCAGGCGATCGAAGCCGCGCCGGGCCGCACTTGCCCCGGTCATGCTTGGCTTTGCGTCTCGAAATTCGCTCAAGATCCGCTATCTTTCTGGATATAGCTCGTGCGATCCGCTAAATTCGTGATCCACCATATATGGAAATGCAGGAATGTCTTTGGCAGACACGTTTTTTTCGCTCGATCTGATCGGCTTGAAATGCCCTTTACCGGTCTTGCGGACCCGCAAGGCCTTGCGCAAGCTAGCCGACGGAGATCGTCTGGATGTCGCCTGTACCGATCCTCTCGCCGTGATCGACATTCCGCATATGCTGCGGCAGACTGGCGACAGTTTGGAGGGCATGGACGAAAAGGACGATGTGGTGACCTTCCGTATTCGGCGCGTCAAGAAGGCTTGAGAGATGAGCACGGAGCCTGTGAAGCTGCTGGCCGCGCTGGTCTTCGAGAACGGTGAGGATGCCAATCGCATCGTGGCCGATTTCGCGGCAGCGCTCGTGGCCGCGGGCACGCGGCTTTGCGGCTTCGTTCAGATCAGCGAAGACCTTGAGAATTGCGGCTGTAAGGATACCTATGTGCTCGATCTTGAAAATGGCGCGCGCACCAAAATCCTGCAGGATTTAGGGTCTGGCTCGCAAGGCTGCCGCGTCGACCCTTCGGCGCTGGTCGAGATCGGGCAACTTGTCTCGGAGGCGCTGACGCGCGCGCCCGAGCTTTTGATCATCAACCGCTTCGGGCGGTTGGAATCGGAAGGCATGGGGCTTCGCGACGAGATCGCCTCGGCTGCGCTCTCCGGCATTCCCACTGTCGTTTGCGTCTCGACGCGCTATCTTAAGGATTGGCGCAAATTTGCCGCCGATCTTGCTCAGGAAATTCCCTGCGCGTCGGAGACGCTCCTCGCCTGGTGGCAGGAAGTTACGGGCGTGACCGCTCTTTCAGTCGGTGAGGGTGGCTGGCAAAGCCAGCCGGGCGAGGTGTCACTGTCTCGATCGGAAAGGCAGTAACCCCCTCCATCCGCCTTGTCATTGCCCCTTGCTTGCGACGGGCATCGCTTCTTCGTTGGATCATGGCCAAGCCAATGCGTGGGACTCGATTCAAAATACGTCGCTGTCATCATCCAACCATACAGAAAATACACGGCCTTAAAGCACGCCATGCCGAAACGGGACTGACGTTTGAAGAAATAAAACGCGGCAGGCGGATTGAAGAAGAGCTGCCTTGTTTATCGAATAGGTCGCTTGCCGCTTTTGGGCGCGTTTCATCTTGCGCCGGCGTTGGCCGGACCGGCTGAGCCTATCGAGGATGGTCGACACCGCCTCATCATCGACACGAAGCTTTGTCACGGTCACTTTTCTCTATCAGGAACATCCCGACATGGGAGCTATTGTCTCGATGCTTGTGATAACGCTGCGCGCCTTTGTGACGCGGTGGTTGGTTACCCTTGCCGTAGCCTTTCCGTATAACGCCTTCGCGCAGGACGCACCAACAGCCGCGCCCCCAGCCGCTACCGCGCCAGTTACGCCAAGCGCCGAAACGCCGCCGCCTAACGCGAGCCAGCCCAACGGCAACACCGAAACGCCGGCCGTTGTCATCAACGGGAAGACGGCTCAAACGCTTCTCGGCAAGCCGGTGCTCAGTCTTAAAGGCGAAGCTTTGGGACATATCGTCGATGTCATCGTCGATTCCACCGGCATGATGCGGGCGGCGATTATCGATTTCGGCGGCTTTCTTGGAGTCGGCACGCGAAAGATCGCGGTCGATTGGAGTGTGCTCCATTTTCCGCCGGATGGCAGCATGGACAAGCTGATCGCCGACCTGCCGCGGAATCAGTTGCAGACCGCGCCAATTTTCAAGGAGGGTGAACCCATCGTTATCATGGGACGCGTGAGCACGGCGCCTACTGCAGCGCCTCCTCCAAGCGCACCCGCTCCACCTCCCGCGGCGCCGATAACACCGCCGCAGGCAAGCTCGGCAACACAGCAACCTTGATGAACGTCGACGTCACGCAGCGGCCGATCGACTTGAAGAAGACGGAGTCGCAACGAACCTCAAAGACCATTCGTCTCTGGCCGATTTCGGAGCGGAGCAGCCGAGGCCTCGACTGGCTGGTTTTCTTCGTGGCCGATATCCAAACCGGATTCGGCCCGTTCGTCGCTGTGTTTCTGACAACCCATAAATGGACCCAGGTTGATATTGGTCTTGTTCTGACGGTCAGCGGTCTCGTCAGCCTGGCCGGACAGGTGCCCTTCGGAGCGCTTATAGACGCGATCCGTTCGATCCGCAGCGCGGCCGTTATCTCGCTCATCACGATAGGCGCCAGCGCATTTGTTTTCGCAGCCTGGCCTATCTTTCCGGTGGTGCTTGTCTCGCGCGTGTTTCACGCGGCGGCGAGCTGCGTATTGAGCCTTGCCCTCGTCTCGATCACACTCGGGCTTTTCCGCGACCGGGGAATGAGCGAGCGGCTTGGCCGCAATGCCGCCTTTGCCTCGGCGGGCACGGGTATTGCCGCCGCAGTCATGGGAGCTTGCGGTTATTATCTATCGAGCCGCGCGGTGTTCTTCCTGGCCGCCGCGCTGGTTTTACCCGCCCTTTTTGCGTTGTCGCGCATCAAAGTAGATGAAATCGGCCAGACGTCCGGAGCCTCGCGCGGCATCGTCGCTCATCCGGAGTCGCTTGCCGCGGGTCTCGCCGAGATTATCCGCAATCGGACGCTGATCGTTTTCGCGATATGCGTCGTGATGTTTCATCTTGCCAATGCTGCGATGTTGCCGCTCGCGGCAAGCATGTTGACGCTGCGTTCGGGCGAGGGCGCAACAATTATGGTCGCCGCTGCGATCGTGGTTCCGCAATTCATCGTGATGCTGCTTTCGCCATGGGTGGGGCGGACGGCCCATGGTTTCGGGCGGCGTCCGCTTCTGATGCTTGGCTTCGGCGCACTCGTCCTTCGCGGTATTTTATTCGCTGCGATCAGCGAGCCCTATCTCCTTGTCGTCGCTCAAATTCTCGATGGCGTGTCGGCGGCGGCTCTTGGTGTCCTGGTGCCGCTGACGATCGTCGATCTCACCCGGGAACATGGGCATTTCAACCTGACGCAAGGCGTCGTCGGCTGCGGGATGGGTATAGGCGCCGCGATAAGCACCACTCTTGCCGGCTATGTGGCGGATCATTTCGGCAGCCACTCGGCTTTCGACATGCTCTCCGTGCTCGCCGCCGCGGGCTTCGTCATCGTGGTTCTGGCGATGCCGGAGACGAAGCCGCGCCCGGAAACCGAATGAGAGAATAATCAGACCGTAACGAGACGCGGCCGGATGCGCATGCCGTCGATGTGCTTGTCATAAAGCCGGATATAATCTTCGGCCATGCGTCTTGCGGTAAACCGTTCTTCGAACCGGCGACGGATCATCTCGCGAGAAAGTGATCCGATCTTACGCACTGCGCCCGCGGCGCTTGTTTCGTCTTCCACGATAAAGCCGGTGACGCCGTCTTCAATAATCTCGGGAACGGAACCGCGGTTGAAGGCTATGACCGGAGTACCACAAGCCATGGCCTCGATCATGACGAGCCCGAACGGTTCGGGCCAATCGATCGGCACGAGCAGCGCCATCGCACCGCTCAGGAACTGCGGCTTTTGCGCATCGCCGATCTCGCCGATGAAATCGACGCCGGGTGTCGACAAAAGCGGCCGGATCGCCTCGTCGAAATAATCTGCGTCCGCCCGGTCGACCTTGGCCGCGATCTTGAGGGGGATTCCGCAACGCTGTGCGATGTTGATCGCCCGATCCGTACGCTTTTCAGGCGAAATACGCCCGAGAAAGGCGAGATAGGAGGGTTGAACTGGCTGCGGTTTCAAAAGATCGACAGGCAGACCGTGATGCACGGTCGAGACCCAATTCGCCGCCGGTATGGGTCGGCGTTGCGCATTCGAAATCGAAACGATAGGGATCGATGAAAAGGTCGAGAAGACCGGTTGATGCTCGGGCAGATCGAGGCGCCCATGTAGCGTCGTGATGAAAGGCGTCGTCTGCCGCGCCATGAGCGAAAAGGGAAAATAGTCGAGATGAAAATGAATGAGATCGAATTCACCGGCGCGCCGGCAGACCTGCTCGACCATCATCATATGCAGCGCGTTGGGATCGCGGACCGTACCGTCAAGCCGCAAAGCGCGCGGCCACATCGGTTCCAGTTTGGCGGTGGTTATGGAATCCCCGCTCGCAAAAAGCGTGACCTCCTGCCCAAGAGCAACGAGTTCTTCGGTAAGCCAGGAGATGACCCGCTCGGTTCCGCCATAAAGGCTCGGCTGCACGGCTTCGGTCAGTGGCGCGACTTGTGCAATCCTCATGCAACAAATTCCCTTGTTCGCAGTTAAGCTTCGCATCGAGTTTCGATCCGGCGGTACCGTCACACCTCTGTTTGAGGTACGCCTAACCGAGGCCATACTGCACCGATAATCTTGGCCGTGTTGCGACGTCGTTCCGAAATCTTATAAGGCTTGCGGATGGTGGATGTTGCCAAGCGTTCAAAAAGGACAGAGCTGCCCTTGACCGAAGATCTTTGCCGTTATCGTGATCGGCCCCTGGCAATTTTCGGGCGCTACATCAGGCGCCGGCCGCTCGCTCACGCAGCCATCCTTCTCGCCATTCTCGGTGCCGTTGGCTTTTCGATAAGTACGCAATATGGCGTCAAGTTCCTCGTCGACACTTTGTCTCAAGACCCGGACCACGCGAAGGGTCCGTGGCTCGCCTTCGCGATGCTTGTCTCATTCATCGCAGCCGACAATCTGCTGTGGCGTGTCGCGGGCTGGATCGCCAGTTATACGTTCGTCGATGTGACGGGAGACTTGAGATCGGAGCTCTTTCGCCATCTCACGGGTCATGCGCCGGGCTATTTCGTAGACCGTCTGCCGGGCGTCCTCACGAGCCGCATTACCGCGACCTCGAATGCGATATTTCAGATCGAATATATGTTCATATGGAATGTGTTGCCGCCTTGCGTCGCTACCTTCGGTGCGATCTTGTTTCTCACCTTGGTCAGCGTCAAAATGGCGGCGGTTTTGGTTGTCGTCGCGGCGATCGTGATGCTAGCCATGTTCAAAATCGCCGCGGCGGGACGTCCGTTGCATCACGATTTCGCGAACAAGGCGGCCGCCGTCGATGGGGAAATGGTCGATGTGATCGGCAATATGGCGCTGGTCAGGGCCTTCGGCGGGATCGCTCGCGAACATTGCCGCTTCGACCACACCGTCGCGCAGGAGATGACCGCCCGCAGGCGCAGCCTCCAATATTTGGAAAAGCTGCGCCTGATCCATGCACTTGTCGTTGTCGTCATGACTCTCGCGCTTCTCGCCTGGGCGATCATACTATGGCAGGAGAAGCAGGCGACGGTCGGCGATGTCGTGCTTGTCTGCACGCTTGGCATATCCGTTCTGAGCGCCACGCGCGATCTCGCTGTCGCCCTTGTCGACGTCACGCAGCATATGGCGCGCTTGGCTGAGGCACTTGCGACGCTGCTCTCGCCGCATGAAATGCGGGATCATCCCGAAGCCTCCGCGCTCGTCCCGAACGGAGCGCGCGTGACATTTGAAAATGTCACGTTCAGCTATCCAAACGGGAAACGGGTTTTCGATAATTTCAGTGTGAACATCGAACCTGGTCAACGCGTCGGTCTCGTCGGCCGCTCCGGCGGGGGAAAGTCAACGCTCGTCGCACTGATGCAACGTTTCTATCGCGTTCAGGCCGGGCGCGTCCTGATCGATGGACACGACATCGCGCGTGCGACCGAGGCGAGCCTGCGCAATGTGATCGCAATCGTGCCGCAGGACACGGCCCTCCTCAATCGCTCATTGCTGGAAAATATCCGTTATGGCCGGCCGGACGCGACGGATGAAGAGGTTTGGACCGCGGCCACTGCGGCGCGATGCCGTCCATTTATTGAAAACATGCCGCAGGGCCTCGATACGATCGTCGGCGACCGCGGCGTGAAGCTCTCAGGCGGCCAGCGTCAGCGGATCGCTATCGCTCGCGCCTTTCTCAAAAACGCGCCGCTGCTTATTCTCGATGAGGCGACCTCGGCTCTCGACAGTGAAGCCGAGGAAGCCATCCGCGAAGCGCTGGAAAACCTCATGGCCGGACGCACCGTGATCACGATCGCCCACCGCCTTTCGACCTTGCGCAACTTCGACCGCATTCTGGTATTGCAAAGCGGCAAGCTCATCGAGGATGGCGCACCGGATATTTTAATGCGCAGCCGTGGCGTCTATCACGATCTCATCATACGCGAGCGCGAGCGTCTCGCCGAACAGGCTGCCTAGGGCGGTGGACGTTCCTGCCGAACCAGATCCGGCACCTCAGGTCTTTTAATCGCATCCGATTGGTAAACGGGCCGGCGGTAACGAGATGCAGACTCTCAAGAACGGCAAGCCGGCGGTTCTTCAAACATTTTCGATCTTGAGGGTCGGAGCGGTCTCGGCCCGAATCCGCGCACAAGCGCCCGCATCCTTTATGAGGTCGATGCCGTAGGTCGGGATGATCTCCTTCAGTTTGGGCAGCCACGCGCTCTCGGTCAGTTCGGCGGCGAAGCACTTCTGCAGGACGCCGAGCGCGATGAAGGCGGCCGTGGACGCTCCCGGCGAGGCGCCGAGCAGGGCCACGATCGAGCGATCCTCCGCGGCGACGAGTTCGGTGCCGAATTCGAGGTCGCCGCCCTTCTCCTTATCGGGCTTGATGATCTGCACGCGCTGTCCGGCCACGGCACTTTGCCAATTGTGCCGCACAGCCCTTGGAAAGAATTGTTGCAGTGTCGCGAACTGATGCTCTGAACTTTGCAGCACTTGCCCGATCAGATATTCGCTGAGCGCCAGATTGTCCCGGGCGACTGCGAGCAAGGGAATGATGTTGCCGGGCTCGATCGAACGGAACAGGTCGGTGAACGAGCCGTGCTTGAGGAATTTGCTCGAGAACCCGGCATAAGGACCAAACAGCAGGGATTTCTTGCCGCCAATAATGCGCGTATCGAGATGCGGGACCGACATTGGCGGTGATCCCTGCGCCGCCTTGCCATAGACTTTGGCATGGTGGCGTTTTGAGACCGCATCGACGTCGCAGCGCAGCCAGATTCCACTCACGGGAAAGCCGCCATAGCCATGCCCCTCGGGAATGCCCGACTTTTGAAGCAGCTCCAGCGCGCCGCCGCCGGCGCCGATAAACACGAATTTGGCGAAGACCGCATGACGCTCGCGGTGCTCGATATCGTCTACCTCGACGCGCCAACGGCCTCCATCCTCCCGGTCCAGTGCGACGACGCGCTGTTTATACTGCACCGAAAATCCCGACTGTGAGGAGAGATGGCGCACGAGGAGATGGGTGAGCGCGCCATAGTCGACATCGGTGCCGGTCACGATCCGCGTCGCCGCCACGGGCTCGTTCTCGTCGCGTCCTTCCATGATCAGCGGCGCCCAATCGGCGATCTGCGTCCGATCCTCGCTATAATCCATTCCGTGGTAGCAATGGTTCGCCGACATCGCCTTATAGCGCTCGCGCAGGAAGGCGACATTCTCAGTGCCCCACACGAAGCTCATATGCGGGCAAGGATGGATGAAGGCGCGAGGATCCGGAATCGCGCCCTTCTTGACGAGATAGGACCAGAGCTGCCGCGACAGATCGAACTCGGTATTCACTTCGAGCGCTTTTGAAATGTCGACACTGCCGTCGGCGCGCTGCGGCGTATAATTCAATTCGCAATTCGCGGCATGGCCCGTCCCGGCATTATTCCAGGCTTCTGAGCTCTCCTGTGCGCAATCTTCCAATGTCTCGAACATCGTGATGGTGAGCGATGGTTCCAATTCCTTGAGGACCGTGCCAAGCGTCGCGCTCATAATGCCTGCGCCTATGAGGACGACATCGGCCGTGTCCGGCAAATTTGTTTCAGTCATAAGATATCTCCATTAACGAGAGCATCCGCGGCTATTTACACTGCCTTGACAAAGGGAACCTCAACACCTGGGGCGAGGATGACATAGGCGCGCCGCCACGGCTGGTCATCGACCAGCTTCCAACTGTGACCAGTGCCAGCGGTATCCTCGGCGAGCAGAATATCGCCTGGCCGAATTGTGAAATGCTCGCCTTTGCGGGTCTGGAAATCCAGCGTTCCGCTCAGCGTGATGACGAACTGGCGCGCCGGCGCGGTGTGCCAAGCAAAAGTCCCGCCCGACTTGGTCTCTCGGAACGAGATCGTCGTTGTGTCGCTCGTCGTACTGAGAATATCGCCGCGCTCGCCGCCGGAAAGATCGATCTGTCCTTCCTCGAAATAGGAATTGCCGTCTGCTTCGGTCCACAACCTGATGCATCGGATCATATCGCTGCTCCTTTGTTCCCAAACTATCGGACCGATGCGACCCTGCGCTTGTTAGGCCCCGCCGAGTCCCTCACCGACCATGCCGAGCGGATCGATCGTCTTATCGAACTGATCTTCGCTGACCTTGCCGGACGCAAGCGCGGCCACTTTCAACGTCGTGCCGTCCGCGATCGCTTTTTCGGCGATATGCGCGGCATTCTGGTAGCCAATGACGGGCGACAGGGCTGTCACCAGCATTACGCTGCCTTCGACATAGGATTTGATCTTGTCGCGGTTTATCTCGGTGTCCTCCACCGAGTACGTGCGGAACTTCTCGCATCCGTCGGCGAGGATGCGGGCCGAGTGCAGAAAATTATTGATGATGATCGGACGCATCGCGTTGAGTTCGAAATTGCCCTGAGAGCCCGCAAAGGCAACGGCGGCGTCGTCGCCCAAGACCTGAATCGCAATCATGACGATCGCTTCGCATTGCGTGGGATTGACCTTGCCGGGCATGATCGAGGAGCCGGGCTCATTGTCCGGCAGTTTGAGCTCGGCGAAACCGCAGCGTGGCCCCGACGCGAGCCAGCGCATGTCATTGGCAATTTTCATCAAGGCGACTGCCAGCCCGCGAAGCGCCGCATGTGCCCGCACCATCGCGTCGAGTGAGCCTTGGGCCGTAAATTTGTTCGGCGCCGTTACGAATGGTTTGCCGGTAAGCGCGGCGATCTGCGCGGCGACATCTTTGGAAAAACCTTTCGGGGCATTGAGGCCAGTGCCTACCGCGGTGCCGCCGACAGCCAGTTCGTAGAGGTCCAGACGGCTGTCTTCGATCGTTTTGATGCAAGCGCGCAGCTGGCCCGCCCAGCCGTGCCATTCCTGACCGACTGTTAAAGGCACGGCGTCTTCAAGATGGGTTCGGCCGATCTTGACGACGTCCATCCAGCTTTTCGCCTTGCGTTCGATCGTATCGGCGAGCTTGCTGACTTGCGGGAGCAGCAATGCGTCGATCGCCTCGACGGCGGCGATATGCATCGCGGTCGGGAATGTATCGTTTGATGATTGGCCCATGTTCACGTCGTCATTCGGACCGATTGGCTGCTGGGTTCCGAGTGTGCCCCCGAGCAATTGGATCGCCCGGTTCGAGATGACCTCGTTGACGTTCATGTTGGATTGTGTGCCAGAGCCGGTTTGCCAGACGAATAAAGGGTAGTGATCATCAAGCTTGCCCGAAATTGTTTCGTCGGCGGCGCGAATGATTGCGTCCTTCTTCCAGGTTGGCAATCGTCCCGCTGCGTGATTGACCAAAGCGCATGCCTTCTTGACGTAGCCATATGCGTGATAGACCGCCTTCGGCATGCGATCGTCGCCGATCGAGAAATGCTGAAGTGACCGCTGGGTTTGGGCGCCCCAATAATGCCCAGCCGGCACATGCACTTTGCCCATACTGTCAAATTCTTCACGTTCGCCTGTCGCGTCGAGTCCGATTGGTACATCGCGAAGAGTTGGAATATCGCTTGTGTCCATGAGATATCTCCACAGGAAGGCGCACGTCGCACCGAACCCGCGTGTTCGAGCATTACAAACATGCTCGCCAAACCTTGCCACAGCGCTAAATAGCCGATGCGATTTGAACCTATCCACAAGCTTGATTGCCATTGCAACGCTGACGCTTCGGTCGCCGCTATGATCTGATGGGTCCGGTACATTGCGCCCATGTGGTAGTCCTCGCCGGCGCCCTCCGCCGGACTGAGCCGAGATGGCCGTCACGTATCCGTCATCGCTCTCGGCGAGTTCGCGCGGGCCGGGCGGCGGCCTTAAACCAAAGAACGAATTTTGTTAAGCGTGATGGGGAGCACAAGAATGCGATTTGGCAGTTTCGTCATAAAAATGACGCTAATGATTGTTTTGCCGCAAGCTGTTCTTGCCGGAACAGCTTCCGAGACAAAACCCCTCAATATCATGGTCTGCGATACGCCCGAACATGCGATAGCTTATACCGCCGCTATCGACAAAGGCGCCGCCGCCGACGAGGCAAAGGATATTGTCGGGCGGGAGGCTGGCGCTGAAGTCTGCGATAAATTCATAGGTGTCGCCTCAGTCGAGCAAGAAAATACGCTTCAAAGCCAAGGCGTCATTTACAAGATCGTGGCTCTCAAGTTTAGCGGCGTAGGCAAATTCAAATGGTCAGCAATTCCGCAGACTCAAAACCGCTGATTCGACATGGCGCGTTTACCGTGGGCTAGAACAGAATGTCGGCATCATCACCAACGCCGCAATGTAGAGCGCAAGTTGCTCTAGG
>JAATEW010000373.1 GCA_015655535.1 Hyphomicrobiales bacterium
ATTTCCAAGCAGCAGGCGGCTATTCTGCTCAGTAGCCTCGGTCTTAAGGTTGCGTGACGCCTCCCAGGGCTGACTTCTGGACATGGTTGGACGGGAAGCGAGACGTTCATAGTTATCTTCCTCAATGTCCTCAGCCGCCATCCTACGTTACACAGTACACAGCGATGTCCGATGGATTAGAAAGCGACATTGTGGTTTCTAAAGACGCCTTGTTTGACGACGGTCACGCGTTAAATGCTCTAATCGAGCGGTCGGCCACTTCGCTCGCGGCGTCCATAGCTGCCGCATTGTGGACATGACGGCGCACCAAAGCCTATCCCGAGACTTGCTCTTTCCACCCGCTAAATTGCGGAGAGATCATGACTGCTCACGCTCGCCAGCCGACCTTATTCATTCCCCACGGGGGTGGACCATGCTTTTTCATGGATGATCCGCAGGGTACGTGGACGGGGATGGCGGCGTTTCTTCGTTCGATCCCGAACCGTCTCCCAGAGACGCCAAGTGCGATCCTTCTTGTCTCCGCTCATTGGGAAACGGAAGGTTTCGCCTTTACGGGCGCCGTAAAGCCGGACCTGGTTTACGACTACAGCGGTTTTCCCAAGCACACTTATGAACTCCGCTATGATGCGCCTGGCGCGCCAGAACTCGCGGAGAAGGCCGCGACGCTGCTGAGAGCAGCAGGCATGAAAGGCCGGGTCGATGGCAAACGAGGTCTCGATCACGCCGCCTTTGTTCCATTAAAGGTGGCCTCATCTCAGGCTGAATTTCACGCTCGAGCGCACTGGAACCACGACCAACGTCGGAGTGTCGACGGACGGGCCGGCTGACCTGGTGAAATATGTAACGAGCGAGTTCTTCGACGACAGCATGATACTCGTGTCCTGTGCCACCGATGGCTCGCCAAAAAAATTCTGCGATCTCATGAAATCCGCGGCGATGAAACGCGACCGCCCCGAATAGTCCTTCTCGCGACGACAATGCAGAGAAGGTGCCCGGCCGCAGGCTTGCCGGGCCGTAATCCCTTTATCCGACATCCGGCGCGGCCAAGGGCGGATGCGCCAGGGGCGCGCGGCCGCGCCTGAACCATTCCTGCAGATTGTCGAGCAGAAGATAGAGCACAGGCGTCGTATAGAGCGTCAGCATCTGGCTGAGGATCAGGCCGCCGACGATCGATATGCCGAGCGGCCGCCGGATTTCGCCGCCTTCGCCGAAGCTGAGCGCCAGCGGAATCGCGCCGAGAATCGCGGCGGCCGTCGTCATCATGATCGGCCGGAAGCGCAAGATACAGGCCTGGAAGATCGCGTCATGCGCATTCATCCCTTGAAGCCGCCGCGCTTCCAACGCAAAATCGATCATCATGATCGCGTTTTTCTTGACGATGCCGATCAGCAAAATCACACCGATCAGGGCGATGATGCTGAAATCGGTCTTGAACGCCATCAAGGCCAGAAGCGCGCCGACGCCGGCGGACGGCAGCGTCGAAAGGATCGTGATCGGATGGATATAGCTCTCGTAGAGAATACCGAGAACGATATAGACCGCCGCCAGCGCCGCCGCGATCAGAAGCGGCTCATTCGACAGGGATTGTTCGAACATCTGCGCCGTGCCTTGCAAACTGCCATGGATCGAGGCCGGCATGCGGATATCGGTAACCGCTCTTTGAATCTCGGCCGAGGCATCGCTCAGCGAGGCGCCGGGCGCGATGTTGAAGGAGAGCGTCGTCGCGACGAAGAGACCCTGATGATTGACGCCAAGCGGCGTATTGCCCGGCGCGAAATGCGCAATGGCCGAGAGGGGAACCATGGTTTCCTGGTTCGTGCTCACGGCGGCTCCGGCGGACGCGCTTCCCTTGCCGGTGTTGGCGAGCGAGTTCGTCGCGGCATCGCGCGCCGTGTTGATAGTCGCCGCCGTGGAGGATGACGGACTCGGGGTTATGGCCGGCGCGGGCCCGCCGGACCCTGTCGGCGCCGCGGTCGCCGCCACGGTTCCGGACGGGAGAGCGCTCGTCTGCGAGCCCGCCGGGTTGCCGCCCGCCGTCGAGATGTAAATATCCTTCAGCGTATCGGCGCTCTGCCAATAGCGCGGCGCGACCTCCATGATCACGTGATATTGGTTGATGGCGCTATAGATCGTCGACACTTGTCTTTGGCCGAAGGCGTCGTAAAGCGTGTTGTCGATCTGGCTTGGCGTGATGCCCAGCCGCGAGGCCATGTCGCGATCGATGACCACCTCGGACTCAAGGCCCTTTTGCTGCTGATCCGAACTGACGTCGGTCAGGATCTTGCTCTTTTGCAAGGCCTCAAGCAGTTTTGGGCCCCAGCTGTAGAGCTCCTCGGTGCTGTCGCCTTGCAGCGTATATTGGAACTGCGCATTGCCTTGCCGCGCGCCGACATTGATATCCTGCACGGATTGGAGATAGAGCCGCGCGCCCGGAATGGCTGCCAATTGATGACGCAGACGGCCGACAACCTCGTCCGCCGTGGTCGTGCGTTCCGACAGAGGCTTCAGCGCGACATAGATCGAGGCCGTATTCACGCCCGAACGGCCGCCGCCGCTGCCGGCGCCCGTGAAGCCGACGACGCTTTGCACCGCCGGATCGGCTTGAACGATCGACATCAGTTGCGCCATTTTTTTCTGCATGGATTGGAAGGATATGCTCTGGTCGGCTTGGATCGAACCGATCAAGCGCCCCGTATCCTGCTGCGGAAAAAAGCCTTTCGGTATGGTGATGAAGAGATAGACGGTCGAGACTATCGCGCCGACCAGCATCAGCATGACGAAGGCGCGATGATCGAGCGCCCAGGCAAGACTCTTTTCATAGCCAAGCAACACGAAGCGGAAGGGATTTCGGCGCTCCGGCCGGTTTCTGTCGCGCGGTTTGAGCAGAAGCGAGCAGAGCATCGGAGTCGTCGTCAACGATATCAGCAGCGATACGAGGATCGCCATCGACAAAGTCACTGCGAATTCGCGGAACAGGCGCCCGAGCAGACCGCCCATCAGCAAGATCGGCGTAAACACGGCGATGAGCGAAATGCTGATCGACAGAACCGTAAACCCGACCTCGCGTGCGCCGCGCAGCGCCGCCTCGTAGCGCGGAATCCCGGCCTCGATATAGCGCGAGATATTTTCCAAAACGACGATCGCGTCATCGACCACGAAGCCCGTTGCAATGGTCAGCGCCATCAAGGACAGATTGTCCAAGCTGTAGCCTAAAAGATACATCGCCCCGAATGTGCCGATGATCGAGACCGGCACCGCGACGGCCGGAATGATCGCCGCGCGGGCATTGCCCAGAAAGAGAAAAACGATAAAGGTCACCAGCAGGACGGCGATCACCAAAGTGCGTTCGGTATCTGCCAGAGACGCACGGATCGTCAGGCTGCGGTCGGACGCAAAGGTAACCTGAACGTCGCTCGGCATGGCGGCCTGCAACGCAGGCAGCACGGCTTTGATCTTATCGACGGTGTCGATGATATTGGCGCCCGGCTGCCGGAACAAAACGACGAGAACCGAGGGCTGCCCGTTGGCCAGTCCCTCATTGCGGAGGTCCTCGACCGAATCGACGATCTCGCCCAGATCCGACAGATGGATCGCATTGTCGTTGCGATAGCCGACGATCAGCGGCTGATAATCCTCAGCATGCGAGGCCTGATCATTGGTGTAGATCTGATAGTGGACGCCTGAATTTTCGATCGCCCCTTTGGGGCTATTCGCATTCGCCGAAGCCAGAGCCGCGCGGATATCTTCAAGCCCGACGCCATATTTGAAAAGCGCCGTCGGATTCAATTCGACGCGCACAGCCGGCAAGGCCGCGCCGCCGATGATCACCTGCCCGATCCCGTCGAGCTGCGACAGCCGTTGCTGCATGACATTGGCGGCCGCATCGTAGAGCTGGCCGCGCGTCAGGGTCTTGGAGGTCAAGGCCAGGATCAGGATCGGCGCATCGGCCGGGTTGATCTTGCGATAGGTCGGATTGGTTTTCAACGCCGCCGGCAAGTCGGCCCGCGCCGCATTGATTGCCGCCTGCACGTCGCGCGCAGCGCCGTCAATGTCGCGATTGAGGCCGAATTGCAAATTGATCCGCGTCTGGCCGAGACCGCTGGTGGAAGACATTTCGGTCACATCGGCGATCTGGCCGAGCCGCCGCTCAAGCGGGCTCGCAACGCTGGTTGCAACCGTATCGGGACTCGCACCTGGCAGCGTAGCCTGCACGGAGATGGCGGGAAAATCAACCTGCGGCAAAGGCGAGACCGGCAGTCTCAAGAAGGCCAAAGTGCCGGCGATCGCGATTCCGATCGTAATCAGCGTCGTGGCGACGGGCCTTGCGATGAAGGGCGCCGAGAGGTTCATTCGCCCGGCTCCGGCGCAGGGAGTGAACCGGCGGGACGCGGCCGTCCGGACAGCCGTTGCGCCAGACGATCGAAATAAAGATAGATGACCGGCGTCGAAAACAGAGTGAGGACCTGGCTGAAGGCGAGGCCGCCGACGATGGCAACGCCGAGAGGATGCCGCAGCTCCGAGCCCGTGCCGGTGCCAAGCATCAGGGGCAGCGCGCCCAAGATCGCGGCCATGGTCGTCATCAGGATCGGCCGGAAGCGCAAAAGGCAGGCTTGATAGATCGCGTCGCGCGGCGCCAGGCCCTCGTTGCGTTCGGCATCGAGCGCGAAGTCGATCATCATGATCGCGTTTTTCTTGACGATACCGATCAGCAAAATAATGCCGATGATCGCGATCACGTCGAGTTCTTCGCCAGCGAGCATCAAGGACAAAAGCGCGCCGACGCCGGCCGAAGGCAGGGTGGACAGGATCGTGATCGGATGGATGAAGCTTTCGTAGAGAACGCCGAGGATAATATACATCGTCACGATCGCGGCGATGATCAGCATGACCTCATTGCTGAGCGAAGCGCTGAAAGCCGCGGCGCTGCCCTGCATCAGCGAGACGAAACTATCCGGTAGGCCTATGTCTTTTTGGGCCTGTTGAATGGCCGCCACCGCGGAACCGAGCGACGCGTCCGGAGCGACATCGAAGGAAATATTGGTGGCCGGGAACTGCCCGAAATGCGTGATCAGCAGCGGACCCAGGCGCTGTTCCACATGGACGATCGCCGAAAGCGGCACCTGTCCGTTCGTCGTCGACGACGAGGACGGCAGATAGAATGTATTGAGCGACTCGAGCGTGTGCTGGAGATCCGAGCTCGCTTCCATGATCACCCGATACTGATTGGACTGGGTGTAGATCGTCGAAACGATACGCTGGCCGAAGGCATCGTAGAGAATATTGTCGACGGTCGCAGGCGTGATGCCGAAACGGCTTGCGGTCTGACGGTCGATCACCAGATCGATGGCGCGGCCCTGGCTTGCCATGTCGCTTGCGACATTGGTGAGTTCTGGCAGGGTCTGAAGCTTCTGGACGAGCTTCGGCACCCAGGTCTGCATTTCACTGCCGTTCGCATTTTCAAGGACGAAATGATATTGCGCCCGGCTGATGTTGGAATCGATCGTCAGATCCTGCACCGGCTGCATGAAGAGCTGGATGTCTTTGACGTCGGCGGTTTCCTTCTGCAGCCGCCGGACGACCTCGCTCACCGTGTGCTGCCGGGCATCGCGCGGCTTGAGCGTGATGAGAAACCGGCCGCTGTTCAGCGTCATATTGGTTCCATCGACGCCGATGAACGAACTCAGGCTTTCGACCTCCGGATCCTTGAGGATCACATCGGCGAGGGCGCGCTGTTTGTCGGCCATGGCCGCATATGAAATGCTCTCATTGGCTTGCGAGATCGCCTGAATCATGCCGGTGTCCTGCACCGGGAAAAAGCCCTTCGGTATGACGATATAAAGCAGGACGGTGACGACAAGCGTCGCAATCGCGACCAAAAGCGTCAAGGGCTGGTGCTCCAGCACGACGCTCAAGGCCCGCCCATATTGGCGGATGATCCAGTTGAACGCATGATCGGCGGCAAGGTCGAGCCGGTTGCGCTCGGATTCCGGCCGATGGCGCAGCAGCTTGGCGCAGAGCATGGGCACGAGCGTGAGCGACACGATGGCCGAGATCACGATCGTCGCGGCGAGCGTGATCGCGAATTCATGGAAGAGACGTCCGACGACGTCGCCCATGAAAAGCAGCGGAATGAGCACGGCGATGAGCGAGACGGTCAGCGATATGATCGTGAAGCCGATCTGCCCCGAGCCGCGCAAGGCTGCCTGCAAAGGCTCTTCGCCTTCCTCGACGTAGCGGGCGATGTTCTCGATCATGACGATGGCATCGTCGACGACGAAACCCGTCGATATGGTCAAGGCCATCAGCGACAGATTGTCGAGACTGAAGCCTAAGAGAAACATCACGATCAGCGTGCCGACCAAGGATAGCGGCACCGAAAGGCTCGGGATGATCGTCGCCGGCAGATTGCGCAGGAAAACGAAAATGACGAGAACGACAAGCGCGATCGCGAGGCCAAGCTCGAATTCGACGTCCTCGACCGAAGCCCTGATCGTGTTCGTCCGGTCGCTCAGAACCTCGATATCGAGGGCCGACGGCAGGCTCGCCTCGATCTGCGGGAGCAGTTTCTTGATGCCGTCCACGACCTGGATGACATTGGCGCCGGGCTGGCGCTGAACATTGAGGATGATGGCTGGCGTTTTATTGGCCCAGGCCGCGATCTTGGTGTTTTCCGGTCCGTGGATCGTGGTCGCGACATCCGACAGGCGCACAGGATTGCCGTTCCGATAGGCGATGATGACTTTGTCGAATTGCTCGGCCGAAGTGATCTGATCATTGGCATTGATCGTCGAGGATTGCGTCGCGCCGTCGAAATTGCCCTTCGGCGTATTCACATTGACATTGCCGATCGTCGTGCGGACGTCGTCTATGTTCAAGCCATAAGCGGCAAGCGCGCGCGGGTTGAACTGGATGCGGATGGCCGGCCGGTTGCCGCCGCTGATGCTCACCAATCCGACGCCCGGCTGCTGCGAAATCTTCTGCGCGATGCGCGTTTCGGCCAAATCTTCAAGCGTGATCAGCGGCAGGGTCTTGGAGGTAATCGCAAGCGCCATGATCGGCGCATCGGCCGGATTGACCTTGGCATAGATCGGCGGCGTCGGCAGGTCGCTCGGCAACAGATTATTGCCGGCATTGATCGCGGCCTGCACCTCCTGTTCGGCGACGTCGAGGCTGAGATTGAGGCTGAATTGGAGCGTGATGACGGAAGCACCGGCCGAACTCGCCGATGTCATCTGATTGAGGCCCGGCATTTCGCCGAGTTGGCGCTCCAAAGGCGCCGTCACGGATGAGGTCATGACCTCGGGACTGGCGCCGGGATAGAAGGTCTGAACCTGAATGGTCGGATAATCCACTTCCGGCAAGGCCGAAAGCGGCAGAAACTTATAAGCGAAGGCGCCGGCAAGCAGGATCGCGATCATCAAAAGCGATGTCGCGACCGGGCGAAGGATGAAGATCTCAGACGGATTCATGCGGCCGCCTCAGTTCGGGTCTTCGGCTCATTCGGCGTTTCGTCGATGCGAGCCATTGCCTGGAGTTTTCGGAGCTCCGGGCGCCGTCGGCGCCGTCTTGTCCGCTGCATCGTCGGGGATCGTCACATGGGTGCCGTCGGCGAGGCGATCGGTCCCGTCGATGACGACGCGATCGCCCGGATTCAAACCCGAGTCGATCTCAACCATTCCCTTATCGGTCGCCCCAACCTTCACGGGGCGCACCGAAACCGTATTGTCCTGATTGACGAGATAGACATAGCTGCCCGGCGCGCCTTGCTGGATCGCGGCGGAAGGCGCCGTGACGACGTCATGCAGCGTCTTCACCAGGACGCGCACATTGACGAATTGGTTCGGAAAGAGCGTCTCGTCGGTGTTCGGAAATTCGGCGCGGAATTTGACCATGCCCGTGGTCGTGTCGATCTGATTGTCGATCGTCGAGATTTTTCCTGTCGCAAGCTCCGTCACATTGGCCCGGTCGAAGGCCCGTGCGCTAAGTTCGGTGCCTCCTTTCATTTGCGCGGCGACTTCAGGAATATCGTCTTCTGGAAGCGAAAAAATGACTGAAATCGGTTCCAGTTGCGTGAGAACGGCAAGGCCGCTCGTGTCGCTCGTCTGGACATAATTGCCCGCATCGACCAGGCGCAGGCCGACACGGCCGGTCACCGGCGAGACGATATGACAATAAATGAGATTGAGCTTCTGCGTGGCGATTTGCGCCTGGTCGGAGGCAACGGAACCCTCGCCCTGCTTGACTATATAGACTTGGTCTTCCGCCTGCTGGCGGGCGATCGAATTCTGCTGCACCAGCGTCTGGAAGCGGACAAGATCCATTTTTGCCTGATCGAGCACGCCCTGGTCGTGAACCAACTGACCTTCCAACTGCTGCTCAGCCAATTCGTAGGGCCGCGGATCGATCTGGGCGAGAAAATCGCCCTTCTTCACCCTTTGGCCTTCGGTGAAGGCGACTTCGGTCAATTGCCCGTTGATCTGGGTTCTGACCGTCACCGTCGCGAGCGGCGTGACGGTGCCGAGCCCGTTATAAATAATTCTGATGTCGCCCTTGGCGATGGTTGCGACGCCGACGGATTGCGGCGCGCTGGCAGCGGCGGCCCGGCCGCCGCGCGCAGGCGTGGGCTGCGGGCTTGGCGCGGCGACGCGATAGACGGCATAGCCGAGACCCGCAAGGATGATAAGGCCGAGCAAAAAGCCGACGATCGACCGTTTCTTTTTGATGGGCGGCGGCTTTACGGGCGCCGGCGCATAGGGACGGTCCTGCGGCGCTTGCGGCTCGGCGGGTATTTTCGGCTGATAAGTCTTGCCGACTTTTTCATCCATCTTCTTTTCATCCATCCGGTCTTATCCGGGCGCTGCAACTGTACCGGCAGAGCAACCAGGTTCACAAGCAACGGTTAAGACAAGTAAATCCTACCCGTCATGATACGAAACATGCTGGCTCTTCCCCCGTTTTCCACCCTCTCAGCACGGCGAGGCGCGGTTTCACGGAAGTCTTTATCGAAAATCTATTTCCAAGTCTAAAACGCAAATTACTTCTTAGTGAGGTTTCGAAGCCCTGGAGGTGCGGATTTATACGTTACAGCGGCGGCGTAAATGTGGGCACCCGAGACAAGCCTTCGAGATCGGGCAAAAGCGAAGCGTCCCAACCGCCTCCGAGCGCCTCGATCAAGGCGACGCTCGCGATAAAGAGATCCTGCCGGATGGTGAGCGCGGCTTCTTCGTCGGAGAGCAATATCGCTTCGGCCTGGACGACCGTGGTGAAAGCGATGGTCCCTGCCTTATATTGGTTCAAATTAATCTCCACGGCTTGGCGGGCCGCTCTGACGGCCTGATCCTGCTTGGCCGCCTGAAGCGTCAAAATCCGAATCGCGGCAAGTTCGTCCTCGACTTGCTGAAAAGCCGTCAGGGTTGTTTGCCTATAGTTTGCAACGCTTTGTTCATAAACCGCCTTGGCCGAGGCAAGCTGGGCGCTGACCAAACCGCCGTCGAAGATGGTCTGGGTCAGGGTGCCCGCCAGCGACCAGACTTCGTTCGCGGCCGAAATCGGCAAAGGCGTTCCCCCGGCAAATCCGAACATGCCGGTCAGGTTGACCGTCGGATAGAAAGCCGCGACGGCGACGCCGATCAAGGCATTCTGCTCCTGGACCATCCTTTCGGCGGCAGCGATGTCGGGCCGCCGTTCCAGCAAAGCGGACGGCACGGTTACGGGAATATTCGGAATCCTTCTCGCCAGAAGCGCCGGTTTCAACGACAATTCGGACGGCGGTCTGCCGATAAGCACCGCTATGGCATGCTCGAATTGCGCGCGTGCGACGCCGACGTTGATCTCCTGGGCCTCCGTCGTCAGCACCTGCGTCTCGGCGGTGATCACGTCGGCCTGCGAAACCACGCCGCTCTTATATTGATTGCGGGTGATCTCCAGCGTCTTCTTGAATTCGACGATTGTATCGGCGAGCAGCTTATCGAGAGAATCGCTCGCCCTCAGATTGAAATAGGCGGTGGCCAATGTCGCCTGAGCGGAGAGCTTGGCATTTTGCAGGTCGGCCGCGCTGACCTGGGTGGCTGCGGCATCGCTCTCAACCGAGCGGCGGATCTTGCCCCAGACATCGATATTCCAGGTCATATTCGCGACGGGATTGTAGATCACGCTCGACCGCGAGACGATATTGGTCGACGTCGAACTTGTACCGGCGCTCTGGAACGTACCCGTGCCACTCCAGCTATTGGTCACTGTCGGGAAATAGCCGGCCTGCGTTTCCCGGATGATCGCACGCGCCTGTTCGTAACTGGCGGCCGCCGCGGCGACAGTCTGGTTGGAGATTTCCACCTGGCTCAACAATGACGATAGCAGGGGATCGTTGTAGACGGACCACCATGGGCCGCGATCGAATTCGTCGGCCGGCCTTGCGATCTTCCAGCCTTTCTTCGCTTCCTTGAATTCCGCCGATGGCGGTGCCGGAGGGCGAATATAATCCGGGCCGACGGTGCAGGCGCAAAGCGACACCGTCGTCAGCATGGCAAGGGGCGCCAGCGGTCGCAAACCGGTTTGGAACAGAGGCTGGAAAAACGATCGCAGGGCCAAAAGGTCTAACTCGTCCACGTCACACCGCGCCTCGAATGCCGTACCAGCGCCCAAAGCCGTTCTCCTTGGCATTCTCTGGAACGGCTTGGCAAGGTGAGCACCTTGTGGAATACGCGGGTTCACACGACGAACCAGGATGCGATTTCCAGTCAAACCTCTGTGACTATTCTGTTTTTGCACGCGGAACAGGTATTTGGCAAAACCACTCGTCGCAAATGCCGGCCCGCCGTCGCGCAGTGCTAACTCGAAAATTCCGCATCGAGGGTTGCACTCTTTGGAGGCGATGGCATGCCTTGCTCATGACGTTTTCGTGGCCTCCCGTAAAATCACGGCCATCTCCGCGTAATCTTTTACGCGCGAGCCCGCATTACCCCCCGCCGCGCCGGATTAGGCTCGCGCGCCGTGGCAGATCAAATCGCACGCGCCGGAGACTGCTGGCCTATAGGACGATTAGGACTATACGGACTCCAGATCACCATGGACATCTCCGGCCAAGTGCTTCAAGGATGAGCGTCTATAGCGCGTCCGTGCGAGGGCGGGTTGGAGGGAGACGATGCATAGTGAGAACAAGATCGCTCCATTCGGGGAGTCCTTGATGGCGCGGCAGATCGTTCCGGACCCATCGGCGTGACAGATTCCGACAGCGCCCTTTCAGCGGACAGGCACACCGCGGACAGGTCATCGGAGGGCATCCAGTCCCCTCCCGAGCGGCGATTGCAGCGGCTCGCCGCGCATCTGGCCGAGCGGGCGGCCGCGACGCGGACGTGGCTCATCGCACGCGGCATCCAGATCATGTGCGGCTCCTCCGCCACCATAGATCCTGCTGGCTTGGCCGACATTCCCTTGATCAGCGCGGGACTTAGGCTCGCATGGCTGAGGTGCCTGCGGCTTATGGGCATAAGGCAGATCGTGAGCAAAAGCGGCCTCGGCTATCCTTTCGTTTGCCGTATCGGCGATCTGTCTGAACATCCGTTTTATCACCGCCGCGCCTATCAAAAGGAACTGGAGCTCTGTGCCGCCTGGCTGCGCCACGATGGCCAAGACGCGATCGTCTATGATGTCGGCGCGAACGACGGTTTCTTTTCGTGTCAGCTCGCCCAGATGCTCGGCCGCGATACGGCGAGAATCTATGCCTTCGAGCCGGTGCCTTCGACCTTCGCCGGACTCGTGACATCGGTCCAGCGGCTGCGTTTGCAGAAAAGCGTCTATCCCATCTCCGCCGCCGTGATGGACCATCTTGGCCCGACCCGGATCAGCTATTCGGACCAGAACTCGCTTTGTGCGCAGGTGACGCCGGACGGCCTCAACAATCGCATCGGCGACACCCTCGCGCATGCTGCGGGCATGACCCTCGACAAGTTTCATTCATTCGTCGGCGCTCTGCCGGGCCTGCTGAAGATCGACGTCGAAGGCAGCGAGCCTTCCGTCTTGCGCGGCGCACAAGCCCTGCTCGCGCGCCAGGATCGTCCGGCGCTTCTTTTCGAATATAACCCGCTGACGCTCGCGGAACGCGGCGAGACGCCCACGGTCTTTCCCGAACTGCTTTCGGGCTACAGGCTGCATTATGTCGACGATCTCGAACGGCAGAAATTTCCCTTCGGCAGCCCGGTCACGGAGCTCGCGGACATTCATTGGATCTGCAACCTGTTCGCCGTCCCTCTCGGCGCGAAGCCGGAATCCCGCTTCGCAGAAGCGCTCGCCAAAGCACAACGCCGGATCGCCGCCTGACGGCCTGAGCGATCTCCTGCACCTGGCGGTATCAGAATCCGCCCCATGTGACCGGAATGTCACGGACACCGCGCTCTAAGCATGCAATTAATTCGTCTTTAGGTTGAGTGAGCCAAGCGAGGGCTTCATGCGGAAGTCTGTCCTGGCAAGCGTCTTTGTGCCTGGCTTCCAGGCCGACGTTGCACGGGTATCCAGGCGTATATTGACACGGGCAGTTTATCTTCCCCGCGTGACGCTGGCCTTTTGCGGTTTCGGCGCCGTCCTCTTGATAACGGCCCAAGCGCAAGCCGCTTGCGTCGCGGCCCCCGGCATGGTCGTCAACTGCACCGGCACGACGGTCAACCAGAACCCGCCTTTCGGTTATGGCACCGGCACCGAAACCGGCATTACGATCAATCTTCAGCCGACAGGTTCTCTTCCCGCTCCCTCGGTCAGCGGCGACGCGGCCGGCATTTTCATAAGCAGCGGCACCGTCAATATTTCGGTCTCGGGAACGGTGACATCGACGGGGGGTGCAGGCGACGGCATTGACGCGACCAGCGGCACAGGCACTTTGACGGTCAATAATGCCGGCTCGATTTCGGTGCCAAATGCCTTCAATGCCATCTCCGGAAATAATGTCGTCGTCACCAATAGCGGCACGATCACCGGGGGAACATTTTCCGGCGGATTAGGCATCGTCGGTTTCAACCTCAACGTGACGAATTCCAGCAGCGGAACCATCGCGGCGGACGTTGTTCTCTTCGACGGCGGCGGCGCCACGGCTGTTACCAACGCCGGCAATATTATCGGCGGCACCTTCGGCATCGAGGCGCATACCACGATCAGCGGTAGCAATTCCGGAACCATTTCGGGCGGCGTAGACGCGATCCGGACGGACGCGGGCAGCGCCACCATTACATTTACGAATTCCGGCACCATCACCGGCGGCACCAATGGCGGCGGCAACGGCTATGGCATCAACACGAGTAGCGGCGGCCTGATCACGCTGACCAATACGAGCACGGGCATTATTTCGGGCCCGACGGGCGGCGTCGCCGGAGGCGACATCAATCTCACCAATTCCGGCCTTATCACGGCGACCGCTCCGGCCGGTTCCGGCTCCACCGGCGTCTCGGGCGGAACGCTCAACATCGTGAATACGGCGTCCGGCACCATATCGGGCGGTGATTCCGGCATTGAGGGCGGAAGCAATAGCACGATCAGCAATGCCGGAACCATCAGTGGCGCGACGGCCATCACGCTCGGCAGCTACAATACGATTTCCAATAGCGGCACGATCATCGCGGCCAACGGCGTTTTCGGCCCTGGCCTCGGTATCTTCGTCCAGGACCACAACACCATCACCAATTCCGGCAAAATCCTGCTGGGAGATTTCGATTATGGCATTACCGTTGTAGGCGGCAACAACATCATCACCAACAATGGGACGATTACAGGCTATGGGCCCGGCAATACGATTGTCGGCATCGAATTGGGAACATCTTCCCATAATCGTTTCACCAATAATGGCGCGATCATCGCAGGCGACATATCGGTCGGCGTCGATGGCTCGTCGAGCGCCTATAGCACAATCGTCAACAATGGAACGATCGCCACGGGGTCGGCGACATTTTTTGGCCAGAGCGTTGGAATCGCCGCGGGTGACCGCAGCCGCGTCACCAATAATGGCACGATCGCGGTCGGCAATGATGCGATGGGAATTCTGTCGCTTGGGGGCAGAGCAACGATCGTCAATAATGGGACGATCAGCGCCGGCGCCGGACTCATCGATTATAGCGCCGCGATCGACGTCACCTTTTCCAGCTTCAACCGTGTCACAAATAACGGCACGATTATCGTCGGCGCCAACGGCGTCGGCATCAATACGGGCGACCGGAATTTCATCACCAACAATGGCACGATCACCGCCCTGGATTCGGGCATCAGCATCGGCACATGCGGCTGTGTGCCGGCCACCCGCAACAGAGTCACCAATAATGGCACGCTCGACGGACGAGTTTTCCTCGACAGTGGCGGCGGACCCGGCAACACATTCGTCAACGCGGGCCTCATCACCATCACCGATCCGGGTACGCCGGTCGGTACGGGTCATGTGATCGACGGCAGCTTCACTCAGCTTTCGAGCGGCACGCTGGCGCTGCGGGTAAACAGTGCCGGGGTCAGCGACTTCCTATCCAACGGCTCCGGCGCGCTGACCGCCACGCTCGGCGGCAAGCTCAGCGCCACCGTGCAGCCGGGGCTCTATGCGAATTCGACGACCTATGTCGGCGTGGTGAGCGCAACCAATCCGATCACCACACAATTCAGCCGGGTTCAGGCTTTCGCGCCGGGCTCGACCGCGCCGCTGGCATTCTTCACCGCGACAGCGACCTATAATCCGACATCCGTCGACCTCACGCTCACCCGCGTCGGCTTCGGCGCCGTGCCGGGCGAGACGTTCAACCAGCGTGCCGTCGGCAATGCGCTCACTGCAGCCTATTCGACGGGCCTTACCGGCAATCAGGCGCTTTTCTTTTCCAATCTGCTCCAGGCGACATCGACAGGCGTCCTCGATCAGCTCTCCGGCGAAGGCACCAGCGCAACGCAGCAGACGGCGTTGAATGCCGCCGGGACCTTTCTGACCGCGATGATGGACCAAGGCAGCTTCTGGCTCAGCGGCGACACGCTCGACACCAATGGCACCCCGTTCGCGGCGATGAATTATGCGCCGAGCCTCGCGCAAGCCCCTGTGTTCAAGGCCATGCCCGGCGCGGCGCTGGTCCTCGAACCGCATTGGCGCGCCTGGACGGCTGGCTTCGACACCGCGGCCTCGGTGAACGCCGATCTCTCGACCGGAGCCGCGAGTTTAAGCTCTCGCACGGCGGGGGGCGTGGCCGGCTTCGACGTTCAAATCACGCCCGATCTGCTGCTCGGCGCGGCGGCGGGCGGAAGCGCGTCGAATTTTTCAGTCGCCAGCCGCGCCACGAGCGGCACACTTGAGGGCGCGCATGTCGGCCTCTATGGCGTGGCGCGCAACGGACCATGGTATGCCTCCGGCGCGCTCGGCTATGCGAATTTCGACACCAAGACCACACGCATGGCCGCGGGCGTCGCTTCCGCCGAAATCCTGAACGGGCATTTCGACAGCAATCTCTTCAACGGCCGTTTTGAAGGCGGCTATAGACAGGTCTTCGGAAGCGTCGCGGTCACGCCCTTCGCCGCGATCGAATTCGCTGAGCTGTGGCAGCCCGCCTATGCCGAAACCAATGCCGCGTTCGGCGCGGCGCCGCTCGGCCTCTTCGGCCTCAGCTATGCGGCGCGAACCACGTCCTCGCTGCCGGCATTTCTCGGAGCGCAGTTCGATACGCATGCCGAACTGCCGAACGGCTGGATCGTATCGCCCTATCTGCGGCTTTCCTGGGTGCACGAATTCGAACCCAATCGCGACATCGCAGCCTCTTTCATCCTGTTGCCCGGCGGCGAGTTTAGCGTTGACGGTCCGCGTGCCGCCGCCGATGCGGCGCGGATCAATGCCGGAGTGAAGCTGGCCGTCGCACGCAATATTTCGCTCTTTGCGAGCGCGACCGGCGAGTTCTCCGACCGCAGCGACTTATACGCGGGCAAAGGCGGCCTCAAAATCTATTGGTAGAAGAGGCTTTCTGCGAAGATGACCATCGCATCGATTCTGCCCGGCCTGAAGCGCTCGCTCGTCGCCTCAGCGGGCACGATCGTCTTCGGCATGGAAGACGGCACCGTCTCGATTTTCGGGCTGATCTTCGGCGTCGCGGCGACGACGACAAGCAGCAGCGCCGTATTGATCGCCGGTGCTTCCGGCGCGGCCGCAGCGGCCGTTTCCATGATGGCAGGCGCCTATCTCGATGCCGAGACGAGCCAGGCGGAGATGAAACAGAACGAGGCGCGCAGGCGGGCGGATCTGGCGCGCGGCCCCGCCGCGCTTGCTGCCGAATTGCCGGACCGGCTGGCGGAGGCGGGCCTGACGCCTGACCTCGCCGCGGCCCTGACCGGCGCGGTCCAAGACAGGCCCGAAGCGTTGAAGGCCGTGCTTTTCACGCTGCAAGCGGACCTCGAGGCGCCGATGAACCCGCGCGAACAGGCTCTCTGGATGCTGCTCGCGGATTTTCTGTCGGCGGCGGTGCCGATCGTACCTTTCATCCTGCTGCCGATCAGCGAGGCGAGATTTGTGTCGGCCGCCGTGACGCTCTCTCTGCTGGTTGCGCTCGGCGTCGGACGCGCGCTCATCGCCAAACGCAATATTGCGCGCACAGTCGCGGAGACAGTTTTGATCGGTATCGCCGCCGCGCTCGCCGGCGTCGCGATCGGCATGGCCTTCAATCATTTTTTCAAAACCTGAAGGCGGTCGAGCACGTCGATCCCGAAACCAACCCTACCACTTCGCTCGAAACCGTTTTACGCGGCCTCGGCCCAAAGCGCGCGGGCGAGAAGCGCAAGCGGGGCCACCGTGAAAATCGCCGAAAAAATTTGCGGAGATGGGCTCGGGTTCTGAAACCAGCGACCCATCGCGAGGAGCACCGCGCCGAAAAGCAGGGAGCCGATGGCCACGCCAATGCTCACCGTTGCGAGCGTGCCCCTCATTTTTGTCCGGCGCTGCTGCGCCGCTTCCATCTGAGCCAGGCGCTCCTGTAGATTTGCGATCGACGACTCCATTTCAGCTTGGGTCATCACGGCCTCCTCCGGCACATCGAGACATAGCGTGATTTTCACGGGATCTCTCCAAAAAGCGGTTGAGAATCCAAGCGGCTGGGTTTCTCCCGCTTGAAGTTCAACGTCTCTCATCCTTTAGTGTGTGATCCGGATCGGCGGGTTCAAAAATCATGCGCTCATCGGACGTTTTATTTTGAGCCCATCTGGCCGGCCCATCGTCCTTTTGGCGACGCCCTGTTATGGCGGGCAGGTCAATCAGGCCTATATGCTGTCGGTCTGCAAACTCTTGCAGGCGGCCTCGGACGGCGGCTTCACGCTCGACCTCGCGCTGCTCGCCAACGACGCCTTGATTCCACGTGCGCGTAGCACACTCGTCGCGGCCTTCCTGGATCAGCCGCGGGCAACGCATCTTCTCTTCGTCGATGCCGACATCGCCTTCGAGCCCGAGCAATTCAAACGCATGCTCGCCTTCGACAAGGATTTCGTCGCCGGGCTTTATCCGCTGAAGACGATCGATTGGGAGGCGGTACCAAAACGTGTGATCGGCGGCGAGAAATTGGATGGCGCCGGGCTCTCCTATGTCGGGACCTTGCTCGATCCGGCGGAGCGAAAGATCGAGGATGGCTTTGCGACGGCGAAATATGCCGGCACCGGATTTCAACTCATCAAACGCGTTGTGTTCGAACGGCTGATCGCCGCCCATCCCGAGCTTCGGTTCAAATCGATTCACGCGCTCGCGCGCGAAGCGCCGAAGAGCGCCAATCTCTATGCTTTATTCGATTGCCTGATCGACCCGGACACCGGCACCTATCTGAGCGAGGATTATGCCTTCTGCCAAAGATGGCGGGCGCTTGGCGGCGACATCTGGCTCGATCTGAAAAGCAAGCTCACCCATGTCGGGCCCGATCATTTCAAGGGCGATGCCGCCGTGCGCTATCGCGAGATAGGCTAAAGCTTTTATTTTGACGCATGATCTCTTTCCGAAAAGTCTGCAACTTTTCGGGACCATGCTCTAGCCTTCGACGAGTTCCACTTCCTCCGCCGGAATGGCCGGAACGTCGCGCGAGGGAAAGCGCACATGAACCAAGATGCGCGCATCGCCGGAAGGATGGTTCATTGTGCCGGTGACTTCGCCGATTTCATCCGGCCTGATCTTGGATGTGACGCGCAGACGCGAGCCTTCCTTGAACCGCACTTTGTCACCTTGTTTCATGAAAGCCTCTTCTTTCGAGATCATGAGCTCGGCGGCGTGCCGAAGGGCGGGCCTGCCGGAGCGCGATGCAAAAATGTGAGCGAAGCATAGGCCCCGATCCAAGAGCCCGCCGCCGCGAAGCATACGTAAATCCAATTATTGGTATAGCTGATGACCGCGAATGAGGAGAGCAGATACCAGACGCTGCTCCAATTGGCCGCGGGCACGCGCTTGCGCGCGACGACGGCCGAGGTGAACATCACATAGACGGCGTCGGTCGCCGCTGTCGCGACCACGACTCCGGCGGCAACGAAAGGGTCGAGCTGAGAGATGAGCATGGCGCGTCCTTACTTTAAGGCACCCGTTTATATTGCCCTGTGAAAAGGCATGTGCCCCACAATAATTCTCACACCCTGCTTGAGTGACTGTAACCTCACCGTCCTTCACAGCCATGTCGATTGTGCAATGGCCCGCTTTCGCGTCGTTTGCAGAAAGTGCTGGATCGACGTAGTGGAGCTTTCCTTCGCTGAACGGTGCCTGAAAGGAAACCTCGCAAGAATTGTAAGAGGGTGGGCCAATGTCGGATGAAATGTGCGCTGACAGACGCTGATCTGGAAACAAAACCGCGTCCATAACACCGACCCCCTCATAATGACCCGTGAGATGGAACTGGTCATACGGGGCAGCTATCGACGCAAATCGCGCCCGGTAACTTTCATAGACGCAATGGAAAATTTTGTCGTCAGCCCCGCTGCATCGATTTCGTTGAACAAGCCAGCGGCGTTGATCAGCTTGTACGTCGACTGAATTTGCCAAGGCCGCTTTGTAAAGAGCAGCCATTGTTTGATCTAACCATCCCATGCCGGAATTGCCTCCTGAACAAAGAACGTGTTCCACTGGCGTTCGAGCACGGCCGCAATCAAAACTAGGGCTTTCCTGAGCGAGGCCGGTACCTATAAAAATGCAGCTTAGGGTGAGGGAGGTGGCGAACAACGTTTGCAAAGTGTTCAAATGCAATCTCCGACATTAAATCGAGCGCGGTTTTAATACTATTCATAAGAAGCACCTATAATGCACCTCCTCCACGGACGGCCAAAGCGCCGCGCGGCAAGGAGAGATAGGCCTGATAACGCGCGCCGAATTCGCAAAGCCTGCGTTCGGCCCAGGCAGGCCCGATCAAAGTCACGCCGAGCGGCAGGCCATCGGCACGAAATCCGGCCGGCAGTGCCAAAGCGCTGAAGTCCAGAATATTGACGAAATTCGAGTATCGGCTCATCAGACTGTTGAGCCGGATCGGATCGGCCTCGACATCGGCGATGCGCAGATGCACCGGCGCCGTCGGCACGAGAAGCGCATCGACACCGGCCATGATCGTATCGGCCTTCCGCTTCAAATCAGCCTGCTTATAGATCGCGCGAAAGGCATCCGCGGCCGAATATTTTTTCGCCGCCGAGATGATCTCCAAAATGATCGGCAGCATGGCGTCTGGTTGTTTCGTCGCAACCTCTTCAAGAGCCGCATAGCGTTCAGCGACGAAAGCGTCGGCATAAAACAGCGCATTGGCCGCATCGAAGATGTCCCAAGCCAGCGGCACCAGAGTGACGCCGAACGCCTCAAGCTTTTTCAATGCGGCTTCATAGGCGGCCTGCGTCTGCGCATCGCCGCAGAAATCCGGCACGGCAGGAACGCCGAAGCGCGGATGCTCCGGCCATGGCGCCGATGTAGTCTCGGGATTCTGCCGCGAATAGGCATCGGCTGCGTCATATCCCGCGACAATATCGTCGACGATGCAGGCGTCCTCGATCGTCGTCGTAAGCACGGAAACGCAATCAAGCGTCCGCGAGGCGGGCACCACGCCCGTCGTGCTCCAGGCGCCGCGCGTCGGCTTGAAGCCGATAATATTGTTCAAGCCTGCCGGCACCCGCACCGAGCCCGCCGTATCGGATGCCAGCGCGAAAGGCACGAGGCCGCGCGCGACGACGGAAGCCGAGCCGGCGCTCGAGCCGCCGGACACATAGGCCGGATCGATCGCATTGGGCACCGCGCCATAGGGCGTGCGCACGCCGCAAAGGCCGGTCGCGAATTGATCGAGATTGGTCTTGCCCATGACAATGGCGCCCGCCTCGATCAGCCTTTGCACCACAAAGGCATGGGCTGCGGGCTGATAGGAAAAACCGGGGCAGGCCGCCGTCGTCGGCAGGCCGCAAAAATCGATATTGTCCTTGACCGCGAAGGGCACGCCATAGAGCGGCAGATCCGCGCCGCTGCGTCCTCCCACCTCGCGCCGCGCGGCTGCCTCGGCAAGTTGGGTTTTCAAACCCTCTTTGTCGACCCGGCTGATCCAGGCCACGTCATGTGGCGGCAGACGATCGAGGAGATCGAAAAGCAAATTCTCCGGCGCCGCGCCTTCTTCATAGGCGCGGCGCCAATCCTTAATCGTCCAACCGATCATGCCTTAAACGCAACCTTCTCTAATTGACCCTGCTCTAATTGACCTTGAGCACCATTTCGGTGAACGGCCAGACATAGGCTTGCAGCATCACGAGAACGCCGACGATCGCTGCCAGCACGATCGAATGCTTGAAGACATAGCGCAGAATATCGCCTTCGTGCCCATACCAGCCCGTCGCCGTCGAGGCGACGACGATCGATTGCGCATCGATCATCTTGCCCATGACGCCGCCCGACGAGTTCGCCGCGCCCATGAGAACGGCCGAGAGCCCGAGCTGTCCAGCCGAGACTTTCTGCAAGCCGCCGAAGAGGACGTTCGAAGCCGTATCCGATCCCGTCAAGGCGACACCGAGCCAACCGAGCATGGTGCCGAAGAAGGGATAGAAGAAGGCGCTATGGGCAAAGGCGAGACCGAGCGTCGCATCAATGCCCGAATAGCGGGTGAGCGTTCCAAGCGCCAGCATGGCCGAGATGGTGACCAAGGAATAGCGGACGACCCAGAGCGTATGCACATATTCTTTGACGAGTTTCACCGGCGAATATTTCATCACGACGCCGGAGACGATCGCCGCGAGCAGAATCGCGGTGCCGCTCATCGTCAGAATATTGAAGGCGAAGACGGCGCCTTCCTTTGCCGGAGCCGGCACGGCGGGCGGCACTTTCTGAACGAGATTGTTCAGCCCATCGATCGGCCATTTCGGCAGGAAGAAGGGATTGACGAAATCCTTGAAGGTTTGCGTGCCCCAGACGAGAACGAAAAGACAGAGAATGATCCAAGGCGTCCAGGCGCCGATCAATTCGTTCGCGCTCACGGCCTTGGGCGCCACGGCCGGGATCTCCTGATCCGGATTCACGTGGGAATTGTCGATATGCCCGCGCAATTTGGGCGAATGCCAGATCTCCTTCGGCTGCCAGACCTTCAGGAAGGCCGCGAGCGCCGCCATGGAGATGAGGGCCGCGCCGACATCGACGAGCCAAGGCCCGTGATAATTGGAAATCACAAATTGCGGGATCGCGAAAGAGAGACCGCAGACCAGGATCGCCGGCCAGACACCCATCATGCCGCGCCATCCGGCGAAAGCATAGATCAGCCAGAAGGGCACGATGAAGGAGAACAGCGGCAATTGCCGGCCGACCATGGCGCCGAGCAAGATGGCGTCATGATCGACATTGTCGGTCAGCTTCATCACGGCGGCGAGCGTTACGATCGGCGTGCCGAGCGCGCCGAAGGCGACCGGCGCCGTATTGGCGATCAGCGCCAGGCCGGAAGCGGCGAGCGGCGAGAAGCCCAAGCCGATCAGGATCGCGCCGGTCACGGCGACCGGCGTGCCGAATCCGGCCGCGCCTTCGAAAAACGCGCCGAAGGAAAAGGCGATCAGAAGAAGCTGGAGCCGCCGGTCCGGCGTAACGGCGCCCAGCGAATCCTGGACGATCTGCAAAGCGCCTTTGTCGACGCAGAGCCGGTAAAGGAAAATAACATTGAGGATGATCCAGCCGATCGGAAAGAATCCGCTCAAAAATCCGAGGAAAGTGGCCCTCAAAGCCATGTCGGCCGGCATCGTAAAGACGACGACCGCGATCACGAGAGCGAATGCGAGCGAAATCAAAGCAGCCCAATGCGCTTTGACGTGCAGGAAGGCGAGCATGATGAGCATGGCAGCGACGGGGATCGACGCGACCAGCGTCGACAACACCTCGTTGCCAAACGGATTATAGACTTGCGACCACATGGCGTTTCCTATCCCCGAGACCCTTATTTTGATTTTGGAGTTTCGCTCCCCTCGCCCCGGCCGGGTCCCCAACTCATGGCAGACTGAACTTAGCCGAAGACCTAAGCCGGCTGCCATAGGCTTTTCGCATGAAATTGCAGGGAATTTGCCTGAATGCCCTCTTGTGGCGGCGCACGCGCCGGTTTTTACCGCCCGGCACCAAAATCGCACGCAGCGAGACGCGGGTATTGGTCCAAAATCGGCATTGGAAAATATGACGAACGTGACATGATGCGAAAGATCTCGCCGATGTCCGGGTACTTCCGGAACATTGGCCTTTCGACATCAATCCGGT
Organism: Hyphomicrobiales bacterium; assembly: GCA_015655535.1. Taxonomy (GTDB): domain Bacteria; phylum Pseudomonadota; class Alphaproteobacteria; order Rhizobiales; family Beijerinckiaceae; genus Methyloferula. The sequence continues at coordinate 22,688 of JAATEW010000373.1, forward strand.
GATTTGGAGCGCTCCATGACCGTCATCGAGCATGATTTCGGGAAGAAGGACAAAGACAAGGTTCGGCGCTTCACCAAGCTCGTGACCCTCGAAGCCCAGCACGAAGCCAATGTTCTCGCCAATCCGCTGCCTTATCTCGAACGGGCGGAGGAACGCATCACCCGGCTCGAAATGGCCCTGACCGAGGCTGCCAATGCGGCCGCCGATGATCCGCCGGGCTATGTACAAACCGGCGAAAGGATCGAAATCGACAAGGCGGAATATGAGCGCCTGCTGCGCTGCAAGCAGATTCTGGACGCCGCAATCGCAAAAATGTGATCCTTCGAGCCGTGCGGCCACCTATCCGCCCGGCCGCTTGCCCACGGTGCGCCGATCTGTGATGAAAGCGGACGTAGCTCTGATTCGGCTTGTCGGTCCGATATCATCGGCCAGAGAGCATGATCCCAAAAAGTTGCAGACTTTTTGGACAAGATCATGCGACAAAACAAAGATTAAGACATGACGAGGATTCAACTTAAAGCGATCGTGTCCTAAAAGGCAGCCATGAAAGCGGCGGATTTCGGCCTCTACATCACGGGTGACACACGCGTTTTCCGGAGCATGGCCGGAAAGGCCGAAAGGTCTTTCCAAAAACCCGCATGTTCCGGCCTCATGGTCCCGCGCGATTTCACCCGTTCAGATGTGTGTCTGGCCGGAAAGCGCGCTTAAAAGTCCGGTGCTCTTCGCATGATCTTTCCCTTATCGGCCAGACGCTGGTTCGCGCTTTTCGGGTGCCTCTTTGCCGGTCTTGATGCCACAGCGGCGGCGGCCCAGGCGGATCTAATCAAGGCGCGCTATTCCGTGACGCTCGTCGGGCTTCACATCGGCGATGCTTCGGCGAGCGGGCTTCTGCAGCCGGACGGATATAAGATCGATCTCACCGCGCAATTGAGCGGTCTCGCGGCCATGGTCTCGCGTCTCCAGATGGCGCTTGCCTCTTCCGGCAGCATTCATAAGGGGACGGTCGTGCCCGCGAGCTATGCGACCACATCGGCCAATGCCTATGAGACGCGTACCGTCCGCATGGCGCTCCACAGCGGCGCCGTGACCGCCGTCGATGTTTCCCCGCCTTTCGAAGATCGAGAAGGCCGGGTTCCGGTCACCGAAGCCTTGAAGCGCAATATTCTCGATCCGACCAGCGCGCTGATCATGGCCGTTCCGCCTGGACAATCCCTTGTCGGCCCGACAGCCTGCAATCGCACGATCCCGGTCTATGA
>JAATEW010000257.1 GCA_015655535.1 Hyphomicrobiales bacterium
GAAAGCGAATGGGACTTCGATTTTGCCCGCCGGCTGATGGGCAAATATGTGATGGCCTCGTTCAATTATCTGGAGCCCGACGGCGTCACCGTGCGGATGCACGAGCAGGTGCATGGCGTCGTGATCGATGCCACACGGGACGAGGGATTCACCTTGGCCCTCCGCGGCACGCGCAAGGGCGAGACCGTCGTCCTGCCGCCGAACCCCTCGGCCTTCGTCAAACTCGCACCCGGAAATTACCGCCTCTCCACGACGGACGAGCGCGTGGTCAATCCGGACTACACAAGCCTCTGGAAGATCGTCGACGCCGAGCATAAGTCCGAGTGATCAGCTTCGCAGGCGCCGCGCCGTTCATTTGAGCGGTGCGTTCAAGATCCAGCGATGACCGAAGGGATCGCGAAAGGTCGCGACGCGCGTTCCCCAGAATGAATTCGTCGGATTGGTTTCGCCCTTGGCGCCGAGCTGCGTGGCTTTGGCAAAAATCTCGTCGACCTCTTGCGGCTGGGCATATTCGAGGCTGACGGAGGCGGTCGCGAGTTCGCCGGGCAACGGGACGCGGGTCTGGCCGAATTCGGGAAAGGCGTCGGAAAGCATCACCGTCCCGCCGTTGATCGCCAGTTCGCAATGCAGAACCCGCAGCCCGTCGAGCGCCGGCATGAAGGCCTTCTGCTCCGCCTTGAACACGGCCGCATAGAAACCGATCGCACCAAGGGCGGGCGAAACCGTCAAATAGGGTGCGACCGGCGGGCGCATGAAAGGCTCCTTCATCTCGATAAACCTGCATAAAGACTACTTTTCTCGTGCGATTCGAGCGAGTAAGAAACAGAATACATACATATAAATCTCTAAATCGCCCCGTTTGCCGGAAAGAGACACGCAATCCATGACTACGCCTCGGACGCTATATGACAAGATTTGGGACGACCATCTCGTCGATGTGCATGACGATGGGACCTGCCTTCTCTACATAGACCGTCACCTCGTCCATGAGGTAACGAGCCCGCAGGCTTTCGAAGGGCTTCGACTCGCAGGCCGCAAATTGCGCGCGCCGGAAAAGACATTGGCCGTCGTCGATCATAATGTGCCGACGACCGACCGTTCGGCTGGAATCGCCGATCCCGAAAGCCGTCTGCAGGTCGAGCAATTGGCCGCCAACGCAGCCGATTTCGGCGTCGATTATTTCAACGAGCACGATGTTCGCCAGGGCGTTGTCCATATCATCGGTCCCGAGCAGGGCTTCACCCTGCCCGGCACGACGATCGTCTGCGGCGACAGCCATACCTCGACGCATGGCGCTTTCGGCGCGCTCGCCCATGGCATCGGCACCTCCGAGGTCGAGCATGTGCTCGCGACCCAGACGCTGATCCAATCCAAAGCCAAGAATATGCGCGTCATCGTCGACGGCACCTTGCCTGAAGGCGTGTCTGCCAAGGACATCGTGCTCGCCATCATCGGCGAGATCGGCACGGCGGGCGGCACCGGCTATGTCATCGAATATGCGGGCGAAGCGATCCGCGCTCTGTCGATGGAAGGCCGCATGACGGTTTGCAACATGACGATCGAAGCAGGCGCGCGCGCCGGTCTCATCGCGCCGGACGAAAAGACCTTCGCCTATCTCGAAGACCGTCCCCGCGCGCCCAAGGGCGAGGCCTGGAAAGACGCCGTGCGTTATTGGGAAACGCTGCACTCCGATGACGGCGCCGTCTTTGACAAAGAAATCCGCCTCGATGCCAGCAAGCTGACGCCGACCGTGACCTGGGGCACGAGCCCCGAGGATGTCGCAGCGATCGACAGCCGCGTGCCGCGCCCCGAGGACGCCGAAGGCGAAGCACAACAAGCCAAGCTTGCCCGCGCGCTCGACTATATGGGCCTCAAGGGCGGCGAGAAGATCACCGACATCGCGATCGACCGCGTGTTCATCGGCTCGTGCACCAACGGCCGGCTCGAGGATCTGCGCGCCGCCGCCAAGATGATCGAGGGCAAGACCCGGAACGCCAACGTCAACGCCATGGTGGTGCCGGGCTCGGGCATCGTGAAGGAGCAGGCCGAGGCCGAAGGTCTCGACAAGATCTTCATCAAGGCCGGCTTCGAGTGGCGCGAGCCGGGCTGCTCGATTTGC
>JAATEW010000100.1 GCA_015655535.1 Hyphomicrobiales bacterium
GCGAAAGATCTGCCCGGCGAGGCTCAAAACCGAGCCGACGCAGAAGACATTCAGCGAATTGCGGCCGAGCATCGACAAATAGCGCGCCGAATAGGGGATCCATGGCGTGATCACTTTATAGGTGCCTGCGAACAATGCCATCAAGGCCAGGACATGAATGAGCCTGGCGGGTGAAAGAAAGGTTTTATCGAACATGAAAAGGAGCTTGGGCTCCGGCACGTCGATCGGACTTGGCGAAAAATGCGTAAAGGCCGCGAGCGCGCCAAGCAGGACGATCGGCAGAGCCGCAAGCTTTAACCAAAAGAGATGTTTGCGCGCAAAAGCGCCGATTCCCTCTTTATCGGCGATCACGAACCCGAGCACATAAATAAGCTGCCAGGATAGGGGATTTAAAAACCACATGCCCTCAACGGGCCAGGTATGAAGGTTAATGCCGCGCGCCAGCACGTAGAGATAAAGCCCGGCAGAGACCGGCAGGAGCAGCGGCTTCGCATAACGATCGATCAAGGCGATCAGTGGCGCCGTGGCCATCAGCACGACATAGAGCGGCAAAATATTGAAATAGCCGAGCTGATGGGTGAGCAACACAAGCCCGATATTGGCTTCGACCGGTTCGCGGAAAACCGCCGAGGCATTGTGCCAATCGAGCAGAAACGGCGCGTCGAGAAGAAGCGACGACGCAGCCAGCATGGCGATGGCGATCTCGGTGATGACCATTTGCGCGACATAAAGCGCAACCGCGCGGCCGCCGAGACGCAGCACGAGCCGCCCGGGCGAAAGCGGGCCGTCTTTGCCGGCAATCGAAAGCCGCATAGACCAGCCCGCGAGAAACACGAAGAGTTCGGCGGAATCGGAAAGCGAAAGACTGCGATAGGTGAAACGCTCGAAATAAATGCCGGGAATATGGTTGATATAGATCGTGATCAGGGCAAAGCCGCGCCAGAAATCGATTTCGTTTGGTGTGCGCATCAGCGATCCGACTTTTCGATCACGGAGATTGCCTGCTCAACCCGACGAAATTTTGGCTAGTATGACCCCGAAAAGTTGCAGACTTTTCGGATGAAGGTCATGCGCTGAATGAAAATAGGGCATGATGGTTGAACCCATCATGCCCTACCCGATTCCATTCTCGATCAGACGCCTCAATACAGGCGGCAGATGTTCGGAAATATCCTCCGAAATCAGGCCCGGACCGAAATGAGCCGCTGCCGCGCCATGCAGCCAGACGGCGGCGGAGACGGCTTCGAAGGCGGGCATTTCCTGCGCGAGAAGGCCGCCGATGATGCCGGCCAGAACATCGCCCGAGCCAGCCGTCGCAAGCCATGGTGGCAGGTCGTAGGCAATCGTCGCCCGCCCGCCGGGCTCCGCGACCGTGCTGTCAGGCCCTTTTGAGAGAACCACCGCGCCGGAGAGCGTGGCGGCGGCGCGCGCGCGTTCGAGCTTCGAGCCCGCAGGCACATGGGCGCCAAACAATCTTTGGAATTCGCCGTCATGTGGCGTGAGAACGACCGGCGATCCGGAGGCTTTGATCGCCGCCGCTAAAGTTTCGAGGTCGTCAGCGAAACTCGTCAAAGCATCGGCATCGAGAACGAAGGCGCGGGGTTTCCCGGCTGCGGGTCGCGGGCTTGAAAGAGCGGTCAAGACGAGCTGCCGCGTTCTCTCGCCGACGCCGAGCGCCGGTCCCATGACAAGCACGTTCAAGCGCTGGTCGTGCAGCAGAGTTGCGAGCGCTTCCGGCGTATCGCAGACACGCGTCATGATCGCGGTCAGGGCCGCCGCATGGCTGGCAAGCGCATCGCTCGGCGTCACGATCGAGACGAGCCCGGCACCGGCGCGCAAGGCGCCGCGCGCGGCAAGCCGCGCCGCGCCCGTATGACCAAGCGAGCCCGACATGACGAGCGCATGGCCGCGCGAATATTTATGGCCCGCGATACGCGGGATCGGAAAATCGCGGCCCCAGACAGTCGGGCCATTGGCGAAACATTTGGGCTTTATCGACGCCAGCACATTGGCGGCCGTTCCAATATCCGCGATGCTCGTCTCGCCGCATAAGAGCCGCCCCGGCAAAAGCAGATGTCCCGGCTTCAGACGAAAATTCGTCACCGTGCGGCGGGCTTCGATCTCCACACCTCGTACGGCTCCGGTCGAACCGTCGAGGCCCGAAGGCACATCGACGGCGAGGATCGGCCGTCCTGTGCGCCGCGTCCATTCGTTGAGGCGCAGGACGGCGGTGCGCGCGTCTGCGTCGAGATCGCGCGCGAGGCCGGCGCCGAACAGAGCATCGACGACAAGATCGGCTTCGGCGAGCTTGGCGTCGGACAAGACGGCGATGAGAGGATGGACGTCGCCGCGCCAGGCTGAGGCCGCTTGCGCGGCATCGCCCTTCAAAGCGTCGCGCTGGCCCAAAAGGCCAAGCGAAATCTCGATTCCCTGCTCGGCGAGAAGCCGCGCGGCGACAAAGCCGTCGCCGCCATTATTGCCAGGCCCGCAGACGACCAGAACGCGCGCCCGTGCCGGCATGGGCTGCGCCAGAAGCCGCAAGGCCTCGCGTGCGATGGCGCTGCCGGCCCGCTCCATCAAGACGATGCCGGGCGTTCCCGCGGCGATCGTCAAGCGATCGGCGGTCGCCATTTCATCATTCGTGAGAAGCTCGGGATGGCTCGTCAATGAAAGCATCGGCAAGCCTTATATCAAGCCTTTTACAAAAGCATGCGGCGTAAAAATACGCTGCATGTTTCTCGCGCAAATCCGTTTGCCGCGCCAGCACTTTGGAAGAATTCTGAAGAATTCCATGGTCAAGCTCGCAGATCCGTCGAAGCCAAATTGTGTTCGATCAAATCCGCACCGGGTAATGGCTGGGCGTGAGGCTGACTGGTTGACAGTCGTACGGGGTACGTTTACGCAAGATCTGCTGCGGGAGTTTCGCCACCTCGCATCGCGTTCCGTCACAAGGCGACACAGTCCACGTCATGAAGCCGCTCTTTGCGAAATTCGCGATTGGTGAGATTGTCAAGCACCGGAAATATCCGTTCCGGGGCATCATTTACGATGTCGATCCGGAATTCGCCAATACCGAAGAATGGTGGCAAGCGATCCCGGAAGAAGTCCGGCCCCGCAAGGATCAACCTTTCTATCATCTCTTCGCGGAAAACGCCGAAACCGAATATGTCGCCTATGTTTCCGAGCAGAACCTGCTACCAGATACGTCGGGCGATCCGGTGCGCCATCCGCAGGTCGAAGAAATGTTCGAGCGCGATCCGGACGGCGCCTATCTGGTCAAGACCGTCCGGCTCAACTGAGCGATTGACCGCTTAACCCGTCTTCCAATTCGATCATGGCGTCCACGCCGCGACTTGGTTGACAGCCTGTCGCGGCGCTTTTTTTCTGCGCAATTCTGGAGCCGCCGGTTGAAACCGGACGGCTCCAGCACGAAGGCTTACTTCGGGGCCGCGGGAGCCGGCGCCGCTGCGCCGCCTGCCGGCTGAGCCGCTTCGAGTTTCTTACGCTCCTCTTCGGCGCGTTTCTGCAATTCTTCCTGCAGCTTCTTCTGCTGCTCTTCGAGCACCTTCGGATCGATCGCCGGGCCGTCGAAAGCATCCCCGAACCCGTTCACGGGGATATTGAAATCGACTTCGTTGCCGACCTGGTTTTTCACCTGAACGACAAGGCCTCCCGCCTTTTTCAACGAATCAATCGTCGGGCCCTTGACCTTCGCTTCGGCGAAACATCCGTTCGGGAAACATATCTCAAAAGCGCCGTCGACCGGTGCGCCCTTGTCGATGGTGAGACGGAAACCCGGCTTCAGCATGAGGCCGATCGGCAGAAGCAGACGCACGATGCGCTGATCGTCGCCCTTGATGTCATAAACCGCGAGCGCGAGAATCGGCTGCTGATCCGCCTGGACGCCGAAATCGCGCGTCGTATAGCAAATATCCTTGCCCGCTGCCTGATCTCTGCCGCAAACCTTGGTCCAATTGGCTTGCGTCGGCACAAGATCAGCTTTGACGGGTCCAGGCGGTTGCTGCCCGGCGGCCGCGTCCGGTTGAGCCGCCGGGGCGGCGGGCGCCGCGGGAGCGGCAGGCGCCGGAGCAGCAGTGGGGGCATGGGCCGGCGCCGCAGCCGGCTTCTTTGCCGGGGTGGTCGCCTGGGCGAAAGCTGCGCCTGGCAAAAAGAGTGAGCCGGCCAAAATGGCGGCCCAAAGACGCTTAGTGGGGAACGGCATCGGGTTTCCTTCCGGTAATCAGCCTTCTGAGCGGGCCGCAGCAAGAATAAAGTGAACGCAAACGACCGCTGCTCAAAAAAACGGATCGCGAGCCGCCGTCAACCCAGCTTCCTAGCTCTTCGCCATCGAATGCGGCGACAAATTGACGTGTTCGATACCCTTAAAAACCATGCGCAGCCCAGTTGCAACCATGCGAATCACGGCGCGATGCGGTAAAAGCGGCTTTATGTTGCGACGAGCGATTCGCCTGGCGAGTGCCTTGTTCTTGAAGGCGGCTCGGGGAAAGACGGCTTGGCGAAAGCCGGGCTGGGGCAAGCCGTGCTGGACTCGCGGCTTGGCGATAGGCTGTGCCGTTTTCTTCGCCCTTGCCCCGGCGCAGGCCGGTCACCCGGTAAGTTCGATCGGTTCAAATCTAGGAAGCCCAAATTCAGAAAATCCAAATTCAGTAAGTCATGGAATCGCCATGCACGGCGATCCGGCGCTGACCGCGAATTTCGACCATTTGCCCTATGCCAATCCGGCCGCGCCAAAGGGCGGACGTCTCAAACTCGCGTTTCAAGGTACGTTCGACAGTCTGAACCCTTTCAATTTGAAAGCCGGCTCTACGGCGCAAGGCCTCAACGGAAATATCTTCGAGACTTTGATGGCGCGCTCGTCCGACGAGCCTTTCAGCCTCTATGGCCTGATCGCGCAGTCGATCGAGACCGATGCCGAGCGGTCTTATGCGACGTTCAGGCTCGACCCGCGCGCCCGCTTTTCCGACGGCACGCAGGTCACGTCCGACGATGTCGCCTTCACCTTCGACCTTCTGAAGCGCAAAGGCCGGCCGCAACAGCGCGCCGCCTTTTCTCAAGTGCATGGCGTCGAAACGCCCGATGCGCTGACGATCCGCTATGATCTTCAGGGTCTCGGCGATCGAGAGATGCCGCTCATTCTGGCGCTGATGCCGGTCTTGCCGCGCCACGCCGTCGATCCCGCGGGTTTCGAGGACACAAGCCTCGCGATCCCGATCGGCTCCGGGCCCTATCGCGTCACCGAGGTGAAGCCCGGCGAGCGTCTGCTGCTCAGCCGCAATCCCGATTATTGGGCCAAGGACCTGCCGATCCGCCGCGGGCTGTTCAATTTCGACGAGATCGAAATCAATTATTACCGCGACGCCAATAGCCAGTTCGAGGCGTTCCGCGCGGGCCTCATCGATTTTCGCGATGAGACGAACCCGCAGCGCTGGACGAGCGGCTATGATTTCCCGGCCATGCGCGATCATCGCGTCTATCGGGACGCCTTGCCGATCGGCGGCCCGAAGGGCATCGAAGGGTTCGTGTTCAATTTGCGACATCCCGTTTTCGACGATGTCCGCGTGCGTGAGGCTCTGGGCCTCGTCTTCGATTTTGAATGGATCAACGCCAATCTCTATGACGGCGTCTATACGCGTTCAAAAAGTTATTTCGACGCCTCCGAACTGGCTTCGACGGGACGTCCGGCATCGCCTGCCGAACGCGCCCTCCTCGCGCCTTTCCCCGGTGCCGTGCGGGAAGACATTCTCGACGGCACTTGGCAGCCGGCAAAGAGCGATGGCTCCGGCCATGACCGGACCTTGCCGAAACGCGCACTCGCCGAATTGGCCGAAGCCGGTTTCACGCTGCAAGACGGCCGCCTGACGAAAGACGGCGTGCCGCTCGCCTTCGAGATCATGGTGAAGGACCGCAACCAAGAGCGCTTGGCCTTGAATTATGCCGACTCGCTGCGGCGCATCGGCGTCGACGCCCGCGTGAAGCTGGTCGATGAAGTACAATATCAGCGGCGGCGGCAAAAATTCGAGTTCGATGTGATGATCGGCAGTTGGATCGCCTCTGCCTCTCCCGGCAATGAGCAGCGCTCGCGCTGGGGCTCGGCCAGCGCCGATCAGGAAGCCTCCTTCAATCTTGCCGGCGTCAAATCGCCCGCCGTCGATGCCATGATCACGGCACTGCTCGCGGCAACGACGCATGAGGATTTCGTGACGGCCGTGCGCGCCTATGACCGGGTGCTTCTCTCCGGCTTCTATATCGTGCCTTTGTTCTATTCATCCGACCAATGGATCGCCGCATCCGCATCGCTTGCGCGTCCGAAGCAGCTCCCGCATGACGGGCCTCCCGTTTCCTCGACGCTTGACACCTGGTGGAGAACACCATGACGCTTGAAGCCCGCGATGGGGCAAGAGCTGCCGATCCCTTCGCGCAATTCGGTCTCGACACGCTTCTGTCCGGCGCGGCGCGTCTGCGGCCGGATAGCATGGCGCTCGCCGATCGCGAGGAGACTTTGACTTACGCGGCTTTCGCCAGCCGCGCGACAGCGCTCGGCCATCTTTTCGCGGAACATGGATTGAAGCCCGGCGAACGCGTGATGCTCATTGGCGGCGCCGGCAATGCGCTTGTTATCGCCTTGATCGCCGCGATCCGCGCCGGGCTCGAACCGGCGCTGGCACCGATCGATCTTTCCGCACAAGACCTCGGCGCCTATGCGCGCGCCGTCAATGCCGTGGCCCTGATCGGGACAACCAGCTACGGCGCTTTCAATGCCGGCGATCTTTATCTTATGGCGGCGGCGGAGACGGCCAGCATCCGCCTCGTCGCGACGCTTGGCCCGGACGGAATGGACGGGGCCGTCGATTTTGGCTGCGACGCCGTCAAACGCCATAGCGCCTCGGCCTTCTATATCGGATACGAACGCGGCAAACCTTCGACCACGGCATCGGCGAAGATTTTTACGCTGCGGCGTGGCGAGAAATCCGCGCCGATCATGCATAAGCAGAGCACTTTGATCGCCGCCGGGTTCGATTTCGTCGCCCATGCGAAAGTCGGACGCGACACGCCGATCGTCTCGACCTTGCCGCCGGTGCGTTTCGCTGCGCTCGTCGCAGGCCCTGTCGCCGCCTTGCTGTCCGGTTCAGCTTTGCATTTCGACGGACCTTTCGAGGCAAAGGCTTTTCTCAAGGCCTGCGAACGCGCCGGACGCGCCCATCTCATCGCACCGGCGCTTTTTGGGCCGGATTTCGCGCAAGCGGGCGTCACAAAAAACCTCGCCAGTCTCACGCTCGTGTCGCAAATGCGGGCGGCCGGACCACTCACCTTGCCCGATGCCTTTGCCGCCGAATGCGCTCTGGTCGATCTTTATTCTTTCGACGAGATCGCTGCCGTCCCCGAGCAACGTCTCGGCAGCATGGCGCAACAGCCGGCGCAGATGCCCCATCACATCGGCTTTGAAAATACGAAGATCCTTGCCGTCAAAGGGCAGATCGCCGCGTCCGGCGGGATCGGTCTTTCGGGCGCGGCCGTGACGGACGCTGTCGCCTTGGCGTCATAGCGCCGGTGCCATAGTCTCCATTGAACCTTTGGACGGATCTGATCGACTAACCCCAAGTCGGACGTCTTCGTGCGTCCTTCTTAAGGAGAGTTGGCTATGCAAGCCTCAATCATCTTTCTTATTTTTATCTTTCTTCTCGTGATCTCAAGCGTTCGCGTCGCGAACCAATATGAACGCGCCGTGGTCTTCCGCCTCGGCAAATATGAGCGCACCGCGGGACCCGGTCTCTATTTCAAACTTCCGCTGATCGAATGGCAATGGAAGATCGACCTGCGCACAACGACAACCGCCGTCGAGCAGCAGGAAACGATCACGCTCGACAATGTCCCGATCAAGATCAATGCGGTGATCTGGCGGCGCGTCGTCGATCCGAAACTGTCCGTCATCGAAGTGCGCGACGTCGGCAATGCCGTCGTGCAAGTCGCTGTGACGGCGCTGCGCAGCGTGATCGGCCAGCACTCGCTCGACGATGTGCTGAAGGCGCAGGATGCCATCAGCGACTCGCTGCAAGCCTCGATCGACCGGGTGACGGAGCCCTGGGGCGTCAAGGTCGAGCGCGTGCAGATGAAGAATGTCGAGATTCCTGAATCGATGCAGCGCGCCATGGCGCAGGAAGCCGAAGCCTTGCGCGAGAAACGCGCCCGCCAGATCAAGGCGGAGGCAGAAGTCGACGCGGCCGCCTTGCTGCGGCAGGCCGCCGAGACCATCATGCAAAACCCCGCCGGCCTCGAATTGCGGCGCATGCAGATGATCACGGAAGTCGGCGCCGAGCAAAACACCATGACGATCATCATGATGCCTAGCGAATTCGTCGACATGGCGCGGGCCATCGCGGCCAAGGGCTGAAGCTATGGGTGCCAGGCGGTTTTGGGCGCTGCCTGCCTTTCGTGTTATTAAGCCTTCATGAACGACGCCCCGCCCACAGCATCGATCCGGATCGATATTATTTCCGATATCACCTGCCCCTGGTGCTATATCGGCAAACATAGGCTCGAGGCCGCGATCGCCTCCTATGCGGGCCTCGATGTCGATCTTCATTGGCGGCCGTTCCAGCTCGACCCGAACATTCCGGAAGACGGGCTCGACCTGCGCGCTTATACCGCGAAGAAGCGAAACGACGCCGAGGCCGACATCAATCAGATGCTGGCCTCGCAGGCCGGCAAGGAACTCGGCCTTGCCTTCTCATGGGACAAGATCGAGCGCATGCCGAATACGCGCGACGCGCATCGGCTGATCCGTCACGCAATGCTTTACGGTGCCCAGACGAAACTCGTCGAGCGGCTGTTCAAGGCCTATTTCTGCGAAGGGGCGGATATAGGCGACCGCGGCCTTCTGATCGAACTTGCCGAAGAATGTGGGATCGACCGTTACGCGGCCGAACATCTCTTCGCCCAGCAGGATGATATTCTGGCGATCGAAGAGGAACTGGCGGTCACACGGCGGCTCGGTCTTCCGAAAGTGCCCTGCTTTGTCTTCGCCGATGAAATCGTGGTCCCGGGCGCCGCTTCTTCGGATGTCTTCGCCGCCGCCCTCTTCCGGGCGCAGGCGCAGCTCGGGCCGGGGACGCCGCGCACTTAACGCTTTTCCTTTTCGGGCGCTCTTGGCCTGCAAAATGCACGTAGGCTGCCGGGAAATCCTTGTTTGAAGCCCTCGTCCTTCGAGACGCTTGCTGCGCAAGCTCCTCAGGATGGGGGCTTCACCCTAGCCGCTAGCCTTCATCCTGAGCCCACGACGTGGACGTCTCGAAGGAGGAGGGCGATTGTAAATACTTTGGGCCGCGTGATCGCGCATTCTTTTGAGTAAGGAACCTCCGATGGCTGAAGAAGATCCAGGCACGATCCCGATCGATATCGTCGGCGACGTGGTCTGCCCCTATTGTTTCATGGGTCTCCGGCTCGTCAATGCGGTGGTGACTTCCGTGCCTGGCCTCGCCGTCGATATCCGCTGGTTCCCCTATCAGATCGATTCCGACATTCCGCCGGGCGGCATGGATCGCCAGGACTATCTCGTGAAAAAATTCGGCGCTGACAAAGTCGAAGAAACCTTGGCCAAAATGTCTTCGGCGGCGGAAGAATTCGGCCTCGCGCTGGCGCTCGATAGAATCCAGCGTCAGCCGAATACGCTCGATGCGCATCGCCTGATCCGCATGGCCTATGGCACCGGCCTGCAGCCGCAGATCGCCGAACGCTTGTTCCAAGCGTTTTTCCTGCAAGGCCAGGATATAGGCGACCGCGGCGTGCTCCTCGGCATCGCTGCCAAGGCGCGTATGGATGTCGGCGCGGTCGAGGCGATCTTCAACGAGGGACAGGATGTCGAGCCGCTGATCCAGGAGCTCGCGGCGATCCGCGGCGCGGGCTTCCATGAAGTGCCGCGCTTCACCTTTGCCGGCAAGCAGGACATTGTCGGGCTGCAACCCGCCGACACATTCGCCGACGCGCTCTTCAATTCGATCGAGGAAGGCTGATCGGCTGGTTTCCATTCCGCAGGCCTATGACGCTCTGCTCGTCCCAAAAATCTTCGAACCTTGGGCCGAGATCCTTCTTGATCATGTCGCCCTCGCGCCCGGCATGCGCGTGCTCGACGTCGCGACGGGCTCAGGGCCGGTCGCGCGTTGCGCCGCCCGCCGTATTGGTCCCACAGGCCGCGTCGTCGCGACGGATATTGCGGCCCCCATGCTGGACGTCGCGCGGGCCAGGCCGCCCGTCATCGGCGGCGCACCGATCATATATGTTCAATCGCCGGCCGTGCCGCTTCGCGTCAAGAGCAGCGCCTTCGATCTCGTCACCTGTCAGCAGAGCCTGCAATTTTTTCCGGACCGGCTCGCAGCCTTGCGCGAAATGAAACGCGCCTTGCGGCCGGGCGGCCAACTCGCTGTCGCCGTCTGGACGGAGATCGCCGACAATGAATGGTTCACCGCCATTCAAAAAGCATTGCTGGCAACACTCGGCCGTGAGGTGGCAACGGTGATCGAAGCGCCGTTTCGCTGGCCGCATGGAGAAGAGCTGAAGCGGACGATCGAGACCGCCGGCTTTTCCGAGGTGAAGCTTTATCGGAGAGACGGCATGTTGACCTTCGAGAAGGGGATCGAACAGGCGATCAATGCCCTCGTCGCCATGCCGATCGCGCCCATCCTCGCGACGCTTCCCGACACGAGCCGGAACGCCTTCCACGAGCGGCTGTGCATCGAAGCGCAGCCGCTTCTGAAAGGCGCCGCACTCGTCGGAAAAATGGCTTCCCACATAGCGATCGCGGCGGCGTTAGACTGAACGGCGCCGCGCTTTCCGACCACCGTTTTAAAAACGCACGTTTGCCTTGGCATAGACCGTGCGCGGATCGCCGACGAAGGCACCGGCTCCGTTCGCCGCCGTGAAATAAAGCGTGTTGGCAATATTCTTCACGCCGACCGACAGATCCCATTTCGGTTGCGTATAAGTCAGGTTGGCGTCGAAGATCACATAGCCCGGCACGCGGTTCATGTTTTGCAGATCGCCGAAAATCTCGGCTTTATATTCGACGCCCGCGCCAGCCCTGAAGCCCTTCGTGCCGAACACATCGAAGTCGTAAGTGGTCCATAAATTCGCCATGCGCAGCGGCACGCCGATCGGCACATGGCCGACCGCCGTCGGCGCTGATGGATCGCCCGTGACAACCGCCTGCTGAACCGTTCCATTGGCCAGGATTTTCCATTCCGGCGTAATGGAGACCTGAAGGTCGCCTTCCAAACCTCGGGTAAACTGATTGCCGAAATTCGCTTCGTCGTTCACGAGCATGAAGACATTGTCACGCGTGACGTTGAAAGCCGATAAAGTGAATTGGAAGCGGCCATCGTCGGTGCCGAGCTTCACGCCGACCTCATATTGCAGCGCCGATTCCGGCGCTTGGACGGATGCCGCCGGGGCCTCGGCGCTGAAATTCGCCAAATGGCTTTCAGAGACGCCGAAATAGGGCGAGACACCGGGAAGGATTTTATAAAGAATACCGGCGCCCCAGTCGGTCGGCTGGTCGGCGCGCGAAAATTTTTCGCCGGCGAGGAAGGGTTGGGTGGGGCTGAAAGGCGGCTGGTTGGGGACGGTCACGTCCGGAACCAGGCTCGAATCCCACCAGTTCTGACGGCCGCTGAAGCGCAGTTTCAATTGGTCGGTCACATCGATCTGGTCGGTCGCATAGACGCTGAGATAGTCGGCCGTCACGCTATCGACGAGGCCGCGCGATCCAGACCGCGTGAAATTCAATGTGCCTGCCGATATTTCAGGAATGATCGGAGCGAAAATATCCGTGATATTCGGCAGGGCTGCCACGGATTGGTTGCTGAACATGGTCTGATGTTGAGCCTCGAAGCCCGTCACCAGCGTATGCTTGATGCCGGCCGTCTGGAATTTCCAGACCGGCTCCAGCATATAGTCGAAGTCATTGATGGAATCGTGCTGCATCCTGATCGCGCGGCCGGTAAACATGTCGCCGACGACAGTTCCGCTATCGTTGTTGCGCAAGAACTGCGCCTCGCGATGCAAGTAGGAAAAGCGGTTGTTCAACGTCAAAAAGTCGCTGACGGTCCAAGCGTCGGTCAGTTCCGTCCTGAGATAATATTGGTCGGCGTAACTGAAGGGCGTCGAGAATTTCGCGGAGCGCGACACTTCGATCGGACTGCCATTGACATAGATCAAGCCATATGTGTCCGGCGTTCCAATGATATGGCGGCCGTCGACCGCGAATGTGAAGAGGTGGTCGTTGATATTCCAGCTCAGCACGGGCCGGAATTCATAGTCGGCGCTTTTGAGACTCCGGAAGCCGTCGGAATGCGCGACCGTGGCATCGGCGCGATAATTGAGGCCGGGAACGGTGGTTGGACCCGTCACCCAATAGTTCGAATTCAGCGTGTTGAACGATCCATATTGGACGCCCGCGCCCGCGGCGAAGATCGGCGATGGCGCAAAATGGGTGATGTTGATCGAACCGCCGGGCGGACCACTGCCTAGCAAGGCCGAACCCGGACCTTTCAGCACTTCGATGCTTCGCACGCCGTTGAGAGAATGCGGAATGCCATTGACCTGTTCTCCATCGGCGAAGCCATCGGAATACATGCGCGCGTCGAGGCCGCGGATCAGAAACCGGTCGAAACCGCCGATCGCATCTGCGCCTCCGGTGCTGGCACCGCTCACATTGCGAAGCGCGTCCTGAAGGTCCGTGCCGCCTTGCTGCGTGATGACGTCCACAGGCACGACTTTGACGCTGAGGGGAAGGTCTTCGACTTTAGTTCCCGTCAGTGCCAAAGCGGGCACCTGCTGAAGCATGGGGAGGTTTTGGATATCGCCGGCGGCCCCGCCCGCGCCTTGCACATCGACCGTCGGCAAAGTCACGGTTTCCTGCGCACCCGCGCCTGTGGCACCGGCGAGGAAGGCGGAAACGCCGTAAGACAAGAGGCGCGGCGCCTTGCCCTTCCGGCCGGCGGAGATCGTTTTACTAGCCCACCTTGCAAGCAATGATTCAAGTATAGGTACACATGCACCGCGACGGCGGAGCGAAAATATCTCACACATTACTTTATCCCCCGAACACTCAACTTAGCTCTTCGGTTTTCATCGAGCTTCGGATGGGAATATAAGAATTATCTCATAATATCTGTCAAATATAGTATTTTTTACTCATTCTATACTTTGGCAATTTCACAAATCGAATTATTATAGTTTAAATTTTCGAATGCCATACGGCTCAATACGTTATGACATATCATATATCATAAAATACATAGCTTCGCGTTTATTCCCTCCCGCGAGAGTCAAAATAAAATGATATAACATCAGCAAATACAGGGCCCGGCCGGAAGACAGCGGGCCAAACCGCCTCCGCGTTCGAAGCCGCCTAGTCCATTATTCAGATTCCGGCGCCACGTTCCGGCACATGTTTCACGTAAAGCCATTCGAGCGTGAAACGGCCGTCGAAGAGTTTGAGCTGCCGGACGCGTTTGCCGGAGACATCCGTGGTCAAGATCGGGATGCCGGCGCGCATATGCTCCGCCTGGCGTGGCGTCAAAGCCGCTTCGACCCTCATGCCGAAATCGGCCGAGACGCGGATGATCGTCTCGAAAGGCGCAACGGTCTTCAACTCGTTCAGCGCCGCGACGACTTTGTCGAGCTCATAGAGCCTCGCAAAACGCCGCTCACCTTCGAGAACGTATTTCCCCATCACCGTTCGCCGCTTGGCGCATGACCTTGTCCAAAAAGTTCGCAACTTTTTGGGGTCATGCCTCCTCCCCTTGGCGCATGACCTAGTCCAAAAAGTCTGCAACTTTTTGGGGTCATGCTATGCCGCCTTCTTCTTCGTCGCGAGGCCGACGAGCGCGCGCATGATCTGGATCGTGCCTTCGAGCCGCGCCTTGGCATCCGCGAAATCGCGAATGAAGACGATCTTCATATCGGGACGCACCTTCGCATCGGAGCCTTGTTCGGAGACATAACGCACGAGCCCTTGCGGATTGGCAAAGGCATTGTCGCGGAAGCCGACGATGACGCCCTTCGGCCCAGCTTCGACCTTCTCGACATGCGCATGGCGGCAGAGCGCCTTGATCGCGGCGAGCTTCATTAGATGCTGAACCTCTTGCGGCAGAGGTCCGAAACGGTCGATCATCTCGGCGGCGAAGCCCTCGATCTCCTCGTCCGTTTCGAGCGTGGCGAGACGCCGGTAAAGGCCGATGCGCAATTGCATGTCGGCCACGTAATCTTCCGGAATCGTGACCGCCGTTCCGATCGTGATCGACGGCGACCAGGCCTCTTCCACGGGCTCTTCGATACCGGCCTTGAGCGCGGCGACGGCCTCCTCCAGCATGTCCTGATAGAGTTCGAAGCCGACTTCCTTGATATGGCCCGACTGCTGATCGCCGAGCAGATTGCCGGCGCCGCGAATGTCGAGATCGTGCGAGGCAAGCTGGAAGCCC
>JAATEW010000176.1 GCA_015655535.1 Hyphomicrobiales bacterium
CGCCACGGCGCTTGGCATCCTGCGAACGCGGCAAAAGGCTTCTCGGCAAAACGCCGCATGGGCATTGGAAGACGACAACCTTCGTCGCCGGTCTGCGGCAAGGCGAGATCACCGCGCCGTTTGTGATCGACTGCCCGATGAACCGGGATATCTTTCTAACTTATCTGCAAGAATGCCTGGTCCCTACATTGAGCCAGGGCGACATCGTCATCATGGACAATCTGCCAGCGCATAAAGGCGCTCAGGTCCGCCAAACGATCGAGGCGGCGGGGGCGCAGCTGATCTATCTGCCGCCCTATTCACCAGATCTCAATCCAATAGAAATGGCCTTTTCGAAGCTCAAGTCGCTCTTGCAAAAAGCCAGAGAGCGGACAATCCCTGCCCTCTGGGACAGGATTGGATCAATCATCGATACCTTCACACCTCAAGAATGCGCAAACTTCTTCAGGCATGCCGGATATGAGTAATCTCAACCCAAAAATGCTCTAGTCTAAGGGAACGGGCACCCGTGGTGCGGACGATGGTTTACCATGTGTCGCTGCGGACGAGCTTCGATGCGATGCGACAGAGTCAGTCGTGACGCGCGCATCTTTGAAGACGTAATAGAAACCGAGTGACCCGCTTCGATCAAACGGGGCTCCATCATCACAACGCTCGGGAAACGCAAATTCCGGCGCCAGAGACTCTACGCCGAAATACGCATTCAACCATTCGGAGAATGCGAAATTTCGCGCCAGAGACGGCCGATTTTCGCACAAGCCATTGAAGAATAGAGGAGTTTGTTAAAGCGCGAAAATCACCGCGAAATCGCCCAAATAAGTGGTGGAGCCAGGCGGAATCGAACCGCCGACCTCTTCAATGCCATTGAAGCGCTCTCCCAACTGAGCTATGACCCCGAACTTTTTTCCGCCGGTCAGATCCTTTGGGGAGAACCTGACGCTTTCAATTCAGATGACACCGGTCCCGGACCTTAAACCATCCGCGACCTATGCGCCGACACACCGTCGCTCCGCGTTTCCGCCCGAGCGCGACCGTCATGCGGGCGTGATATAACCGCAACGGCGGCGCTTCACAAGCGCGACCTCGCAGCCTCGCTGGAACAAGGCGCAATCAGCGGTCTTCGTCGTCCTCGAGATCGCCGTCGATCAAGTCCGAGACGTCGTCATTGTCTTCCTCTTCCTCGGCGAGGAAAGTCTCGTCGGCTTCCTCATCTTCGAGTTCGACTTCGTCATCGACGTCGGCCGCCACCTTGTCCTCGCCGGCCTCGACATCCTGCAAGGAGACGATATCGGCTGCTGCCTCCGGATCGACCTCTTCGTCGTCGACGACTGTCGCGCGTTGCACCACGCGCGACAGCGCGACGGCGTGGAAAACCGTTCCGCATTTGGGGCAGGTAATCGGGGTTTTATTCAAATCGAAAAATTTAGTGCCGCGGTTTTGACATTGATGCTTGTTGCCGAGCTCGGGTTTCGTCACGGTATTGGCCTCTAGAATCGGCTGAGGGCGTGCCATCTGGCGCCTTTCTTGAAAAACATCCGGGCTCGGTTAGTGATGCCGGGCCCCGCTGTCAAATGGAAGTTGCAGGTGAAGCTATCTTTGACGACAACCTTTTCTTCAGCATGTTACCAACGCAAAGCTTCCAGGAAAGGCTAAGCCCGATTTGTCTTCGTCTCAAAGCACGTCTCTCGCCCCTGTTCCAGCTAAGCTTACGGCTTTGCCGGGTGGCCCCTTGCGTGGCGGCCTAAAACCGCCTGGGGACAAATCCATGTCCCACCGTGCTTTGATTTTCGGGCTTCTTTGCGTCGGCCGGACCCATATAGAAGGACTGCTCGAAGGGGAAGATGTTTTACATACGGCCGCGGCCTGCCGGGCGCTCGGCGCCAAGGTCGAGAGGCTGGCCCCCGGTCAATGGACCGTCTGGGGCGCGGGGCTCGGCACATTGCTCGCGCCGCGCGACACGCTTGACTTCGGCAATGCCGGGACCGGATCCCGCCTGATGATGGGGGTTGTGGGCGGCCACGGCATAATCGCGCGATTCGATGGTGATTCGTCGCTCCGCAAACGCCCGATGCGGCGGATTCTCGACCCGCTCACGCTGATGGGGGCAAATGTCCTGTCCGAGGCGCCGGGCGGTTGCTGTCCGATCGAACTTGCCGGGACCGACGAGCCGATCCCGATCACCTATCAGACGCCCGTTGCCTCAGCCCAAATCAAGTCGGCGGTTCTGCTGGCGGGCCTCAATTCGCCGGGCTCCACCACGGTGATCGAGCAGGAAGCCAGCCGCGATCACACCGAAAAAATGCTCCTCCATTTCGGTGCCGAGGTGCAAAGCGAGGCTTACGGCGAGAATGGCCGCAAAATCATCCTGAAGGGCCGGCCGAAGCTCGTGGCGGCCGAGGTCATTATTCCGGCGGACCCGTCCTCGGCGGCCTTTCCGCTCGTCGCGGCGCTGATCGTGCCGGACTCCGAGATCACCATCGAAGCCATGATGATGAACCCTTTGCGGACCGGCCTCCTCACGACTTTGTGCGAAATGGGGGCCGATATCGAGGTCCTCGACCGCCGGGTCGAGGGCGGCGAAGAGGTGGCGGATCTGCGCGTGCGCGCCAGCGTGCTGCGCGGCGTCGATGTGCCCGCGGCCCGCGCCCCGTCCATGATCGACGAATATCCGATTTTGGCTGTTGCGGCGGCCTTTGCCGAAGGCGAGACGCGGATGCGCGGGCTGCATGAGCTGCGCGTCAAAGAGTCCGACCGCCTCGCTGCCGTGGCCGAGGGTCTGCGTCAGGCGGGAGTCGAGGTGGCGATCGAGGGCGACGATCTGATCGTCCAAGGACAGGCGGGCCTTGTGCGTGGCGGCGGCCTCGTCGAGACCCATCTCGATCACCGTATCGCAATGAGTTTTCTGTGCCTCGGGCTCGCGGCGGAGGCGCCGATGACCGTCGACGACGACAGGATGATCATGACGAGCTTTCCAAGCTTCCGGGCTCTGATGGAAAATCTCGGAGCGCGATTTTCATGATCATCGCGCTCGACGGCCCGGCGGCCTCCGGCAAGGGCACTTTGGCGCGCCGTCTTGCCGCGCATTACGGCCTTCCGCATCTGGACACCGGGCTGCTTTATCGGGCAACCGCGCGGGCTTTGATCGATCATGGCTATAATGTCTCGGACACGGCGGCGGCCATCTCCGCCGCGCGCGGTCTTGCTCTGACCGATTTCAAGGAAGAGACATTGCGCGGCCGCGATATCGGCGCCGGCGCCTCGCGCGTCGGGGCCATTCCGGAAGTTCGCGCGGCGCTGTTCGAGATGCAAAGAACTTTCGCCCATCGCCCCGGTGGGGCCGTCCTCGATGGGCGTGACATCGGCACAGTGATCTGCCCCGAAGCCGACGTGAAGATTTTCGTCACAGCCAATCCCGAGACGCGCGCGACGCGCCGCGCCTTGGAACTGAAGGAGCGTGGCGAAAAGGTCGATTACGAGAGCATTTTGGCCGATATCCACCAGCGCGATGCTTTGGATGCGAGCCGGCCAATCGCGCCCTTGAAACAGGCCGAAGACGCACATCTTCTCGATACGTCGAAGCTCGATGTCGACGCCGCTTTCGCCGCGGCTTTGGCGATCGTCGAAAGTCATGCCGGCTCGAAATAGGCGTTCTTCAACCTATTTCCCGGTGAAAGTGCGCCGGAAGCGGCTCGAGCCCTTTACAAATCTAAAGCGATCTTGGAAGGAACCAGCCGGGCAAGGCTTGCGCTTTGCCATGCGGCGCGGGGTCTTGCGGGCCCGGTGACTACGGATCGAAGCGTGAAATCAAATTGTCATGAGACATCGGGTATATCCGGCGTCCCAACACCAGATAACAACTGCATTTCGGCACGGCATACCGAGCCGTCTTGATTTGACCGTCCAAAGTAAATGGCCAGGAGTCGTTGCAACGTAGCAAGATCGGAACTGCGCGACGCCTTCTTCGCTTAAAATGCGCTAACATGTGCCGTGAAGCACCGTAGAACTGTAAGATTTAATCCAAAAGCCGCCACCGGCTTGTACCCAGGCCGGTTCGAAACGACCCGGATCGGTCCCTAAACCAGGACCAATACGGGTGACGAGGAACGCCGACATTTATGAGGGTCCCATGTCTATTTTGAACTCAAAATCCACTGTTTCCGTTTTGGGACCGCTCTTGGTCCTGGCCGGCCTCATCTGCACGGCCTCAGCCGCTGGCGGGCCGTTTGCTGACTATGCCGGTTATTGGTCCGGCGAAGGCACGATCGCGGTGGCGAGCGGCGCCAACGAACGCATTCGCTGCAAGGCGACTTACGCCGTCGACGCGAGCGGATCGCAGCTCAATCAAACGCTGCGCTGCGCCAGCGACAGCTATAAGCTCGAAATCTCCAGCAATGTTGTGGCGTCGGGCGGTTCGGTCTCCGGTTCATGGAGCGAGGCGACGCGCAGCGCGACCGGCAATATTCAGGGCCGCATCAGTGACGGTCGGGTCAGCGGCACGATCGTCGGTGTCGGCTTTACAGCCGGACTTTCGCTCACGACGCACGGCAGAACGCAGTCGGTCTCGATTCGGCCGACAGGCAGCACGGATATCCGTGACGTGTCGATCACGATGCGCAAGAGCTGATTACTGAAGAGCTGACGATCACGATACGCGCCTTGCCGTTTTCGAACGGCAAGGCGTTTTATGTCGTGCCCTCTATTTTCTTCGGCCGGTAGAACAGGCGGCGCAGGAACATCACCGTCGGGCGCAGGATCAAAAGATCCGCGACGAGCGCAGCCAGCATCGCAAAGGCGCAGAGCCAGCCGAAGAGCCGCAGCGACGGCAGGTCCGAGAAGACCGTTACCGCCAATCCGCAGGCCAGCACGACCGAGGTCAGGATCAAGGCGGGACCGACGAGAATCGTCGCGCGTTGAACGCTCTCGCCTGGGTCTTCATCCGGATTTTCCTCGAGCCGCATGCGGTTCAAGAAATGGATCGTGGCGCTGAGGCCCAGCCCGAATGATACTGTGAGCGCGACGACGCTCGAAAACTGCAATCACTGCCCCATGAACCAGAGCAAAGTGCCGGACGCGACCACCGGGAAAATGCCCGGCGGGATGGCGACGAGCATGACGATGAAGGACCGGAAGGCAAGGCCGATGAAGGCCGCGACGAAGATGATCTCGATCGTCAGCCCGCGATTGAGCTTATTGATCATGTCGGCGCTGTTGCGCGCGGCGATCACGGCAAGGCCTGTGACGGCGATCTGATAGTCCGGATGTTTGGCGCGCACCGCGTTGAGCGCCGCGTCCAGCCTGTCGACGACGGGCAGCAATTGGCTCGCATCCTTATCCGGGATGCGGCCATTGACGATCACGGCATCCTGATCGGCGGAGATGAATCGCCGCGTCAGATAGGCCGGCAGAACGTCGACATATTGTTTGAGGGTCGAAACGTCCGATTTGCCGAGTTTCGTGGCGAGCCAGCGGCGCAAGGTTTCGACCGACCAGACATTGCCGAGGCCCGCCGTGTCCTCGACGATTTGATGGACCTCGGCGATCGTGTCGAGCGTCTCCGGAGCGTAAAGCGAGGCGCCTTTCGGGAATTGAATGAGAACATCGACCGGGTTGGCGCCGGTGAGCTTGGCATCGAGGCGCCCGCTCGCTTCGACCGCCTGTTCCTTGTCCGGCACTTGATCGGCGAGACGGTAGCGCGGTTCGAGATTGCTGTAGATGAAGGCGAGACTTGCAACGACGGCGATGCCGATCAGGCTGTAGAGGCCTGGGCGTTTTACCATGGCGCCCGCGATCCAGCCGCAGAAGCGGCGCAACAGATCGACGGCGAAATCGCCGCCCTGGAACTTGGCCGCGAAAGCCGCTTCCTTGCGCAAGAGCAGCATACCGAACAAGGGCACAAGCGTCAGCACTGCGGCGAGCGCGATCACGGTTGCGATGAGCCCCGCTTCGCCGAAGCTTCGGATGAGGTCCGACTGCGTGAACATCAGTGCGACGAAGGAGAGACCGGCGGTCGCATGGGTCAAGACGCAGGCGGGTCCGACGATGAGGATCGCCTCGCGGAGCGCCGTCGCTTTGCTTTCGCCCGCGATCAAGCGATCGCGCGTGGCGAAGGTGAGCTGCATCGAATCGGAAAAGCTGATGACCATGATGAGCGGGGTCATCACGTTCAAAAACATGTTCAGCCGGAAATCAGCCCAGCCGAGGCAGCCGAGTACGAGAAGAATGGCGACGAGCGGCGGTCCCGCCGCGATGATCATGAAGGATACGCGGCGGAAAAAAGCGATGGCGATGGCGCAGCCCGCGATGAATCCGATCGCGTTGTAGACAAGCGCGTCCTTCTCGACGGCATTGCGGATTTCGAGCTGCATCACCGGCACGCCGGAGAGCTGCGCGATCAGCCCGGTGCCTTCGAGATCGTCCTCCATGGTCTTGCGGACTTCGCCGACCACGGTACCGAGGCTCTTGCTTTCGACGACGGCGGGATCGAGCGCCAGCACCACCAGCGCCAGCGTGCCGTCGTCCGACAGGAGCTTGCCGTGGATGATGTCGTTCGTCATCACACGCTCGATGAGCTTTTTATAGGCGTCGCCTTCCGGCAAGGGCTCCGGAAACAGGGGCGCCGGCAAATGGTCGCCGACCGGCGCCTCGCGTGCCGAGAAGAGAGAGATAATCCCGCGCGTTCCATCGACGAGTTGAAGGTCGGTGACGAGATCGCGCATTTTCTCGAGCGAGGAGCGTTCGAGAAGATTGGGGCCTTCGACAACGACGAGCACGTCGAATTCGCTCGACGGAAAGCGCTTCGTCACTTCCTCATATTGCTTGAATTGCGGCGTATCGGACCGGAACAATTGGCTGAGCGAATCATCGACCTTGATGCGGCCGATGCCGAAGGCGGCGGTGATTGCCAGAGCGATGAAGACGATCAGCATCGCGCTGGGGAAGCGCAGCGAGAGAAGGCCGAACCGCTCGGCACCGAGCGCCAGCTTGAAGCTCAGACGCTTCAGAGCTTGGTCGCCGGTAAGGCTGTTCGGTTTTTGATCGAATGGGCTTGTAGCCACGCCGTTTTCTCCGCCCTGACTGTCTATATCCCCGCGCGAGGTCTAGCCTAGAGCGGGAGGGCAGGGAAGGGAGCGGTGGGTTTTCACGTCATTTGTAGTCGGATAACGCAAAAAAGACGCAATTCGACGCAGACAAACGGTCCAACTGCGGCGAGATCAGGCCTGTTGCTTGGCTTTGAGTCCGATCAGCGCGTCGCGCACGATCTCCTGCAAGCCCGTGCCGCCATGATCGATATAGGCGAAGATCGCCTCGCGCATGCGCGGTTCCCAGAATTTCTCGATGTGATTGGCAATTCCGGCTTTCGGATCTTCCGAACGCTGGGTCGCGAAGAATGAGCCGATTTGGTTGGCCATATAAACCAACTTCTCAGGCGACGACATGATGCACTTCCTTGAGTATGTCCGCGCCGGATGTGATCCGGTGCCTATGCGTGAAAACTTCAAATCCATCGCCGCGCACGATGCCGGCGAGCGTGATGCCGGCTGCCTCCGCCATGCGGATCGCGAGCACTGTCGGCGCCGAGACCGCGACCAAGATGGGTGAGCCGATCACGGCCGCCTTTTGAACCATCTCGACGGAGAGACGGCTGGTCACGGCGACGATGCCGCTACTGCCCGGCACATCGGCGCGGGCCAAGGCGCCCGCGAGCTTATCGAGCGCATTGTGCCGCCCGACATCTTCCTTCGCCGCGATCAGGCCTTGGCCCGGAATGTAGAAGCCGGCGGCATGCACGGCGCGCGTCTCGCGGTTCAGGACTTGCGCGTCCGCCAGGGCGTCGATGGCCGCATGAACGGTGGCAGCGTCGATTTGAAGATCGCCCAAGACAGGCTTCGGCGGCGCCACGGCTTCTTCCAGGCTTTCGATCCCGCAAAGCCCGCAACCGACCGGGCCCGCTTTCTGCCGCCGCCGGCGCTTCAAGGCATCGCCCTCGACCGGGCCGAGCCACATGCGAAGCTCAAGCCCTTCCAGATGGGGAATAACTTCGAAGCTGGTGATATCGGCAGGCTTGGCAATAATGCCTTCGTTGAGGCTGAAGCCGACCGCGAAATCCTCCAAATCGGAGGGCGTTCCCATCATCACGGCATAGGACCCACCCTCATAGGTGAGTGAGAGCGCGGTTTCCTCCGGCGCTACCCGCACGCGCTCCTCTACGGCCCCGCCTCGAAAGGCGAGGGTCGCAACGGGGCGCGCGGGCGCTGGCATTTCGACCGCGGGCAGATCATCCGTAGGAAGATCATCGTTCATGAACGATATCTATTACTCCGCCGCCACCGCCGCAATGCGGCGGGCTTCGCGCGAGAATTCCTCATATTCCTCCTGCCATTCGGTCGGGCCGTTCGAGGGCGAGACCTGGACCGCCGTCACCTTGAACTCGGGGCAATTCGTCGCCCAATCCGAGAAGTCGGTGGTGACGACATTCACCTGTGTCGAAGGATGATGGAAGGTCGTATAGACGACGCCCGGCGCGACGCGGTCGGTGACGAGCGCGCGCAACGTGGTTTCGCCGGCGCGGCTTGCGATCTTGACCCAATCGCCGTCCTTGACGCCACGCTGCTCGGCGTCATGCGGATGGATTTCAAGCCGGTCTTCGTGATGCCAGGCGACATTCTCGGTGCGCCGCGTCTGCGCGCCGACATTGTAATGGCTGAGGATGCGGCCGGTCGTCAGCAGCAGCGGGAAGCGCGGGCCGCTCTTCTCGTCCGTGGCGATATATTCGGTGATGACGAACTTGCCCTTGCCGCGCGTGAAGGTCTCGATGTGCATGATCGGGGTGCCTTCCGGCGCCGCGTCATTGCAGGGCCACTGCACCGAGCCCAA
>JAATEW010000162.1 GCA_015655535.1 Hyphomicrobiales bacterium
GCCGAACCATGGCGAGCGCAAGAGCGGCCGGGTCGATGCCCTCATTCTGCATTATACCGGCATGGCCTCGGGCGAGGCCGCGCTGCAATGGCTCTGCGATCCGGTGTCCCAGGTCTCTTCGCATTATGTAATCGCGGAAGACGGGCAGGTGATTCAACTCGTGCCGGAAGCGCGGCGCGCCTGGCATGCCGGCCAATCGGTCTGGGCCGGCGAGCGCGACATGAATTCGGCCTCGATCGGGATCGAGATCGTCAATCTTGGCCATGACGGCGGAGCGCCCGCCTTTCCGCAGGCGCAGATCGACGCGGTGATCGCGCTTTGCAAGGATATTGTAGCGCGCCATCAGATTCCCGCGGCCCGCATCCTTGCCCATTCGGACGTGGCGCCGGACCGTAAGGCCGATCCCGGCGAATATTTTCCATGGGATCTGCTGGCCGCAAGCGGCGTCGGCCATTACGTCACACCGCATACGATCGAAGACGGTCCGCGCCTCGAACGCGGCATGCACGGCGTCGAGGTCGAAAAGCTGCAGGCGCTGCTCGCCATGTATGGCTATGGCTTGCGCGTCTCCAATCTTTACGGCCCGAAAACCGAGAATGTGGTGCGGGCCTTCCAGCGCCATTTCCGCCCGGCGCTCGTCGATGGCATAGCCGACGTATCGACGGTCGAAACTTTGCGTGCGCTGTTCGCAAGCCTGCCGCGATGAGCCCAGCCTCGAAGAGCTCCAGGCTTTTCGGATGGATGATGCGCTAAATCAAAGCATCATTCCAAAAAAGCCCGGACTTTTTGAACGAGATCATGCGTTGAAGCGGGCACGGCGATGACGCATGGTTCCAGGCAGATCTGGCGGGGAAGATTCATGGCAAAGGCTTGCTTGCATCGGGTTGGCGCGATCGCGCTTCTTGTGACGATTCTCGCGACGGCGGAGACTCGTGCCGACACGCAGGAGCTTGTGCGAAGAGGCGACTATCTCGTGCGGGTGACGGGCTGTGCCGGCTGCCACTCGCCGCGCAACGCAAAGGACGAGGTCATCGAAGAGCGCCGACTGACGGGTGGCGACCGGCCGCGTCCGGCCGTTGATCAATGGCGCTTCTTCCCACCGAACATCACCTCCGATAACGAGACCGGCATCGGTACATGGAGCGTGGCCGATATTGTCAAAGCCTTGAAGACCGGGGTGAAGCCGGATGGCGGCACGATGTCCACGGCGATGCCCTGGGCGACGCAGTTCAAGGAGCTGAACGATGCCGATGCCGAAGCGATCGCGACTTATCTGAAGTCGCTCGCGCCCGTCGCGCATCGCGTGCCGGCGCCATTGCCGCCGCTGAAGGCTGCGGCGCAGCCTTAGAGGTTACTCCGCCGCCTTGACGATGTGCTCGGATGGCGTGAAAAGGCCGGTGGTGCCCGCCGGATGCATGTCGAGATAGCGCTTGTGGAACCGCACGAGGCTGGTGCGATGGCCGATCGAAACCACGGTCGTATTGGGTAACCGTTCGGCGATGATCTCATAGACCTTGGCTTCCATGGTCTCTTCCATGGCGGCCGTGGCTTCATCGAGAAACAGCCAGTCCGGCTTTGCGAGCAAGGCGCGGGCAAGGGAGACGCGCTGCTGTTCGCCGCCCGACAGGCATTGCGACCATATCTCGTCGGCGTGGATCCTGTCGATGAAATGATCGAGCTGCGCCGCGGTGAGAACCTCGCGGATCGCCTCGTCGTGGAAATCGTCGGGCTGCGACGGATAGGTGATCGCCGCCTTGAGGCTGCCGTTTGGAATATAGGGCTTTTGCGGCAGCAGCATCACGCGGGCGTTGGCGGGTAGCGTGATCGTGCCCTCGCCGAAGGGCCAGATGCCGGAGATCGCGCGAAATAGAGTGGATTTGCCGGAGCCGGAGGGCCCAGTGAGGAGCACCGGTTCGTTCGCGGCAAATTGCAGATCGCTGCTTTGAACGATCACGCGGCCGTCCGGAAGCTCTAATGTGAAGGCTGCAATGTCGAGGTTCTTTTCCTCGCTTGAAGCCTCGGCTTGTTTGCGCAGGCCCGTGCCATAGGCATGGGCGCGTTCAAGCGCGTCGTCGAAGGAGGTCAGACGGTCGAGGACGGATTTGAATTCGGCAAGCGAGACGTAATAGGTCACGAAGAAAGTCAGCGCGTCATTGACGCTTCCAAAGGCGCGTGCCGTCTGCGTCATGATGCCGAGCGTGATCTTGCCGGCGAAATAGAAGGGCGCCGCCACGATATAGGGAATGAATGGGCTCAACTGGCCATAGGAGGCCGTAAAGGAAATCAGGCGCTTGCGGCATCCGATGATGTCGAAATAATTCCGGACGATGAACGAAAAGGATTTCAGCAGTGATTTCTGTTCGGCATTTTCGCCGGAGAGAAGCGCGACCTGCTCGGCATATTCGCGCAGCCGCGCGAGCTGGAAACGGAAATCGGCTTCATAGCGCTGCCGGACAAAGGACAGGCCGACGAGAGGCCGCCCGATCAGATGCGTGAATAAAGTGCCGATGCCGGCATAAATCAAGGCGACCCAGAAGAGAAAGCCAGGGAGCGCGATCGCCGTATATGGAAGCGTGAAATTCGCCGACAGATCCCACAAAAGAATGGCGAAGGAGACGAGCGAGGTGAGCTTGGAGATCAAAAGGATCGCAAAGGAATAGATGCCGGAGCCGACCTGTCCGCCATCGATGAAGCGCGCAATATCCTCAGAGATGCGTTGGTCCGGATTGTCGGCGCCGGCGCCCGTAAGCAACATGCGGTAATGCGTATGTCCCGCGAGCCAGCGGGTGACGTAATAGTCGGTCAGCCAGCGCCGCCAGCGGATGACAAGGGTCGATTGAACGACCAGTTCGACGACGGCCGATGCAATGTAACAGAAAGCCCAGGGACAAAAGACCGTGAAGAGCTGATACCAGAACGTCGTTTCGTCCTTGTTCTGGATCGCATTGAACCAGTCGCGCGAGAAAAACGACAGGCGCACGTCGATACCGACCTGCGCCTGATTGATCAGCACGAGAAGGACAACCATGGCGGTCGCTATGTGCCGCTCGCGCCCCGTGAAGGATGGCAGAGGCCAGATCCGCGCCGGGTTTTTCTCATCGGTGTTGAAATAGCGGTCGGCTATTTTCGTCATCGAGCGGACGACCGGAATGAAAGACAGGAGATAGACCAGGATCGCGAAAATGGCGACGGTCACCGGCATGCTTTCCGGCGGCAGGTAATCCTCATATCCTTGCGGCCAGAGATCCACTTTGGCGAGGAGAAAGGCGACGCCGAAAACGACGGTCTCAGCCGCGAAAATCGCCGCGAAGATTTTCAAAAAACTCGAAATCGCATGGGCGCGATAGGTGGTGAAGGCGCAGATAAATCCCACGGCGGCCATGAAGGTGACCA
>JAATEW010000361.1 GCA_015655535.1 Hyphomicrobiales bacterium
GGATCTGCGATTTTCGAACTCAAACGTCCCGCGGAAGCGCTGGCAAGTTTCGATAAGGTTCTCGCTCTCGCGCCCGACGACCCTATCGCTCTGCACAACCGCGGAGGCGCCCTGAGAGATATGGGGCGGTTTGAAGATGCGCTCGTGAGCTTCGACATAGCTCTCGCTGCCAAACCGGATTATGCCGACGCCTTGATCAACCAGGGCCACGTGCTGACCGATCTGAAGCGTTTTTCCGATGCGATTGCAAATTATGAGAAAGTGCTGACCTATTCGCCCGGCAATGCGAAAGCGCTCCACGGCATGGGCATCGCTTATAATGCCAAAGGCGTCGCCTTGACCGATGTGGGGAAGCTCGAAGCGGCGGCCGAGGCCATTGAGGTTGCAATCAAACTCGCACCGAGTGAAGCACCTTTCTTCTACTATAGCCTGTCGGTCTGCAAACGGTTCGGCCCTGGCGATCACCACCTTCATACGATGCAAGACCTTGCGCAAGACATGCACTCGTTCACCTCAGATGCGCGAATTGCTCTTCATTTCGGTCTGGGCAAGGCTTTCACGGACATTGCCGAGCCTGAACGCGCGTTCGAGCATTTCATGGATGGCAACACGTTGAAGCTAAAGCAAGTTGCCTATGGCGAAGCGACAACTCTCGGCGTTCTAAACCGAACGCAGACGGCCTTCAGCGCGGAGCTGCTGCGCAACCACGCTGGCCAAGGTGATCCTTCCTCCGTCCCGATTTTCATCATCGGCATGCCACGCTCCGGGTCGACGCTGATCGAGCAAATCCTCGCAAGCCACTCAAAAGTCTTCGGCGCGGGCCAAATCGACGAAACCGAAAAGTCGATTATAGGTCTCGCCAATTCTGTCAGGGCATCGGCTTCACCGGAAGCGCTTTCCCACCTATCAGGCGACGAATTGCGCGAGTTTGGAGCCAACTATCTCGAAGGTATCCGGTCGGAGGCGCCACAGGCCCAACGCATTATTGATAAGACCCTGGAGAATTTCCCATTTATCGGGCTCATCCATTTGGCGTTGCCAAATGCCCGTTTCATCCACACGCGACGCGATCCAATCGAAACCTGCCTGTCGTGTTTTTCGACCCTGTTTAACGACAACCACCGTCCTACAGCTACGACCTCGCGGAGCTTGGCCGCTATTACCGCGCCTATGAGGCGATGATGACTCATTGGCGCAACGCGCTGCCTCCAGGGACTGTGCTCGATCTTCAATATGAGGAGGTCGTCTCCGATCTTGAAAGACAATCCCGCCGTCTTCTCGACTTTTGCGGCTTGGACTGGGATCCGCGCTGCCTCGACTTTCACCACACCGATCGTCCAGTGCATACAGCAAGCAAGGCTCAAGTACGCCAACCGCTTTATAAAAGCTCTGTCGGGCGCTGGCGCGCCTACGAACCTTATCTCGGCCCCCTGCTGCTTGAGGCGCTGAATATACCGAACGTCGAACAGTCCGCCGGAAGGCAGGGGATGGCACTATGACGGACATCGACCTCGTCAATCAATCGGTGCACCAAGCGTCGGCGCCTCAAGGATTCAGCGGCTATGGGCGTGCGGGTCCCCGGCTCGATTGGCTGCCCCCTCTTCTTCTGGTTATCGTCCTCTTCATCGCGATTATCGGCTCGCTGTGCATCGGGGCTTTTCCGATGAGCTTCTGGCAGGCGGGGCGGATCGTCCTGCATCTCGCGTGGCCGTTTCCTCTGCCCGACAATCCACCCTGGACCGTCAAAGAGCTGACTGTCATCGAGATCATCCGCCTGCCACGGGTGCTGCTTGCGACTTTCGCCGGACTGGCGCTTGGCATGTCGGGCACGGCGCTGCAGGGCATGATGCGCAATCCGCTGGTCGGCCCTGATCTCGTTGGCGTGTCGTCGGGAGCGGCCTGCGGCTGCATGCTGGCGATCCTGTTCAATCTTCCGCCCGTCGGCGTGGTCGCGGTTGCCTTCCTGGGCGGGCTCCTTGCGATGATCTGCACCTTCGGGCTGACCAAGGTCGCAGGCGCGCGCACGGATGGCGTCGGGCTCATCATGGCCGGCATCTTCATCGGCGCCTTCTTCATGGCCTGCGTCGGGCTCGCACTCTTCCTGGCTAATGATGGCCAGCTCCAGGACATGGTGTTCTGGCTCTATGGCAATTTCGCCCGTGCCGAACCCAAATCCGTCTGGATGCTCGCCATCCCGACGCTGGCTGGCGGCGCCATCCTCATGCTCCTGCGCTGGCGGCTCAATCTTCTCTCGCTCGGCGAGCTCGATGCCATGTCGCTCGGGGTCAATACGAACCTGTTGCGCTGGGCGATCATCGCCATCGTCACTTTGATCGTCGCCGCGCAAGTCTCGGTCTCCGGCGTCATCGGCTGGATCGGCCTCGTCATCCCGCATTGCGCCAGGATGCTGGTCGGCCCCGATCATCGCAGGCTCCTGCCGGCGTCGGCCTTGCTCGGCGCGCTCTTTACGCTCGGCATCGACGATTTTACGCGGGTTGTCGTCCGCTCCGATGTGCCGATCGGCGTGATGACCGCCCTCATCGGCACGCCGATCATGTGCTTCCTCTTCTGGAAGACCCAGACGA
>JAATEW010000352.1 GCA_015655535.1 Hyphomicrobiales bacterium
CCCTATGAGTGAGCTTTCGCATATTTCGCCTTCGGGCGAAGCCAATATGGTCGATGTTTCGGGCAAGCCCGTCACCGAGCGTATCGCCGTCGCCGAAGGCCATGTGCTGATGCAGAAGGCGACGCTCGATCTCGCTTTGTCCGGCAATGCCAAGAAGGGCGATATTTTCGCCGCGGCGCGCCTTGCCGGCATCATGGCTGCGAAGAAAACATCGGACCTGATCCCGCTCTGCCATCCGCTGGCGCTGAGCAAAGTCTCGGTCGATCTCGAAGCCGATCCGGCCCTTCCCGGTATCCGCGTACAGGCTTTCACCAAAGTCTCCGGCCAAACGGGTGTCGAGATGGAAGCGCTGACCGCCGTCGCCGTCGCCTGCCTGACGATCTACGATATGCTCAAGGCCGCCGATCGCGGCATGCGGATCGACGCCATCGGACTTTTAGAAAAACAAGGCGGCAAGTCCGGCATCTGGAAACGTGAGGCGCAGCGCCAAGAATGAGTTCCAAAGTATGAGTCTCCAGGTATGAGTTCAAAGAATGCGCTTTCCGTCGCCGAGGCACGCAGCCTCATCCTCGCGTCGGTGGCGACCATAAAAGATGTCGAGCTGCTTCCACTTCACCAGACGCTTGGCCGGACTTTGGCCGAAGCGCTGGTCGCACTGCGCACCCAGCCGCCGCTGGCCGTTTCCGCCATGGATGGTTATGCCGTGCGGGCGGAAGACCTTGCCGCGCTTCCGATCAAGCTCAAGCTCATCGGCGAGAGCGCCGCGGGCCATGGTTTCGACGGCGCGCTCAAACGCGGCGAATCCGTGCGCATCTTCACCGGTGCGCCCGTACCGGACGGCGCCGATGCGATTCTGATTCAGGAAAACGCCAAAGCCGAAGGCAGCGAGGTCGAGCCTCTGCAAAGCGTCGCCGCCGGGCGCTATGTCCGGCCCGCGGGGTTGGACTTCAAAGAAGGCCAGCTCCTTTTGCCCGCGGGCACGCGCTTGGGGCCGTCCGAAATCGCGCTCGCAGCGGCGATGAATCACGCCAAGGCGCCGGTGGTCCGGCGCCCGCGTGTCGCGCTTCTCGCGACAGGCGACGAATTGGTCAAGCCCGGCGAGCCGATCGGCCCCAATCAGATCGTCGCCTCCAATAGTTTCGCGGTCGGCGCGCTGGTCGAAGTGGCGGGCGGCGAGGTGATCGATCTCGGCATAGCAGGCGATGATTTCGCCGCGCTCGAAGCCGGCATCAGGGCCGCGCGGGACTCTCAGGCCGATATTCTGGTGACGCTCGGCGGCGCGTCCGTCGGCGATCATGATCTGGTCAAGACCGCGCTCACCAAAGAAGGGATGGAACTCGGTTTCTGGCGTGTCGCCATGCGCCCTGGCCGGCCGCTGATTCATGGTAAACTTGGCGCCATGTCGATTCTGGGCCTGCCCGGCAATCCGGCCTCCGCCATCGTCTGCGGTCTGCTCTTCCTCATGCCGATGATCCGTGCCATGAATGGTGATCCTCGCGCGGAGGTCGAGGCTTTGGAAACAGCGGTACTCGGTGCCGCTTTACGCGCGAACGATGCGCGGCAGGATTATCTGCGCGCGACGTTCACATCAACGGACGCGGGCCTGCCGGTTGCTTTGCCCTTCGAGGCGCAGGATTCCTCGCTGTTGCGGGTCTTCGCGCAGTCGCAATGTCTGATCGTGCGCGAGCCCGAAGCGCCGGCCGCCAAAGCCGGCGATCTGTGCAAAGTCATCAAGCTGACACCAGGACGTTTTTAGAGTCGGATCAATTTCCAAGAAGGAGGGATCAGCATGAGCGTTACGCACATTCTGTGGATCATCGCCGTTGGTTTCGTCGCGGGGATGCTTGCCCGCTGGTTTTCGCCAGCCCCCAATAATCCGCAAGGTTTCATCCTGACGGTGGTTCTCGGCATCATCGGCGCCTTCGTCGCGACCTTTATCGGCCAGAAGATCGGCTGGTATCGCGAGGATCAGGGCGCGGGCTTCATCGGCGCGACGATCGGGGCGATCATCGTTCTCATCGTCTGGCGGGTGATCGCCGGCCAGATCTACCCCGCTTCGGGCGGCGACGGACCATCGGCTCCATCTGTCGGACCGCGACGCTGGCTCTAAAGCCGCACGCCGCTCTAAGCTTGGTTCTGCAACGGTGCTGACCGCGCCTCTTCAGGGGCGCGCGGTCGCAATTATTTCAGCGTGAGCAAAAAGGCTACGAGATCGTCGCGCTGCTGCTTGTCGGCTATCCCTGAAAACGGCATCACGTTGCCGGGAATAGCCGCCTGCGGATCGGCGATATAGGCGTCGAGCGTCGCGGCATCCCAAGCATAATGCGTGGCCTTCAGTGCCCGGCTGTAGTGAAAGCCTTGAAAGCTGCCGGCCTTGCGTCCCTCGATGCCTCGCAGACTTGGCCCTACCCCATTGCTGCCGTCGAGCGAATGACAGGCCGCGCATTGCGCGAAGACGATCTTCCCAGCGGCTGCGTCTTGTGCCCGAACGGGATTGGACAGCAGTGCCATTGCGAGCAGCGCCAAAGAGAAACAAAAACCTGTTTTCACGCTTGGCCTCTCACCTCAAAGGTCGCGCGGACGATCGACATAAGACGCGACATCGTCACCGAGCCGCAGCGCCATCGCCGCCAAGGGACCGGTCGGATTATAGCCCGCGTTATGCGCGAAAACCGAGGCGCCGACGACGAAGAGATTTTGCGCATCCCAATGCTGCAATCGCGGCGAGACCACGCTTGTCGCAGGGTCGGCACCCATCACCGTTCCGCCGGTGATATGGGTCGTATTATAAACGCGGATGTCGAAGGGCGCCTTCAAAGGATTGGCCGGCCCCACGATGTCGGCACCCGCCGCTTTGGCGATGCCATTCATCTTTTCGGTCACGAATTTCGACATGGCGAGCTCATTGCCGCGCCAATCGAAATTCATCCGGACCAAAGGCTGCCCGTAGGCATCCGTATAGGTCGGATCGAGGTCGAGATAATTGTCGCGATGCGGATAGCAGCTCCCCGCCGCATTGAGGCCCATGGAATGCGCATACCATTCGGCATTGGCGCGTTTCCATTCCGTACCCCAACGCGGCGTGCCGGGCGGCAGGCGGCGCGTCTTGATGGGTCGGCTGCCGTAGACCGCGGCGCTGATGCTGGCGCCGCCGAGAAACCCAAGACCCGCGTGGTCGAAATTATCATTGTTGAATTCATCTATGCAGAGCTGGGCGCTGCCCGCGCCCATGAAGGGATTGAACCATCTGTCCTTCATGAACAGCGACATGTTCGAACTTGCCTGGTAGCAGAAGTTCTTGCCGACGACTCCCGTCTGGGTCAGCGGATCGTAAGGCTTGCCGATCCTGCTTGTCAGCAGAAGCTTGGTGTTCATCATCGTGAAGGCGCCGAGGATCACGACATCGGCCGGCTGCTCATATTCCTGGCCGTTGAGCAAATCGACATAACGGACGCCGGTCACTCGTTTGCCGCCCTCATCATAGATAAGGCCGAGGACATGGCAGCGCAGCCGGACTTCAAAGCCCTTCCGCTCGGCGAGCATGGGATAGAGCAAAACCTGCGGCGTCGCTTTGGCATTGGCCTCGCAAATGAAGCGCTCGCAATGGCCGCAATATTGGCAGGCCGCCAACTTCTGCCCGTCCGGATTGACATAGGCGCCGAATGAATTGGCGGCCGGTGTCGGAAATGGCTTGTAGCCGAGCTTCTCGGCCGTGGCTTTAAAGACGAGACCGGATTCCGTTATTTCGAGCGGCTTTTGCGGATAGTCTCCATCGCGCGGCGCTTCGAACGGATTGCCACCCGGCTGAATCACGCCATTGATATTGCCGGCCTTGCCTGAGAGTCCAAAAAGCTTTTCGAAGAGCTCGTGATAGGGCCGCAGTTCGGCATAGGTCGTTCCCCAATCCTGCAGCGAAACATCTTTGGGGATCGCCTGTTTGCCATAGCGCGTTTCATATCGCGTGCGGATCTGCGGATCATATTCGGACCAGCGCCACGTATGGCCGTTCCAATGATTGCCCGCGCCGCCAAGGCCCTCGCCGGGCAGAAAAGCCTCCATCCAACGCGCAGGAAGCGCCGTCTCATTGCCATTGTGGCGCAAAGTATAGGTCTCGATCGACCAGTCCTGCACGAGGCCTTGGTGGCTGTCCCAACGCAACTCGTCGCGCTGTCCCGGCAGAGTCGCGGCGGCGCTGCCGGCATGTGAGCCGCCGCGCTCAAGCACCAGCACCTCGACGTTCTTGGCGGTGAGCTGGCGCGCCGCGAGGCCGGCGGTCAGGCCGCCGCCGACGATGACGACGGTCTTCTTGGGGAGTTTCTGCATGTCGCGGCCCGTCAACTAAAGTCAACGATCGATTTCGGATCTTTGGCCTGAGGAACCGGCTTGCCGCGATATTGGATCATGTTGACGGCGTTGGTGGCCGGCAGGCCGGGATAGCCGATCATTTTCCAAAAGACCTTATCGGCGTTGCCGCCGTAAATCGGATCGGCGAAGCAGGCTTGCGTAAAGAGCGGATAAACGAGTTCGTTGAACCAGAGCGCCAGGGAAAGACGCGGATCCTCGAATTTACCGGCCGCCACATCGGTCAGAAATTGATTGGCGTCGGCGGGCGCGATTTCGTCGAAACCCTTTCCGTATTTAGCGACGGAGGCTTTGTTGGCGGCGGCGAGCCCGGCCTTAAAATGCTGCTCGGGCGTCAGCGGCAATTGCAACCCATGCTGGGGTTTGCCGGCGAGCCACGGCCCGCGGCTATAGCGTTTCGCACCGCGTCCGAAATCGCCCCCGAGCTGACGATCGATGAAGGTGGCGAGACCGCAATCGACACCGTTCGGCGTGAATTCATCCGCCGGACACATGATATTGACGAGCGCTTCGACGAAGGCCGCTTCCTCGGGACCAAAACATATGTAGCCCGCGACCGGGCTCGCGGCTTGGGGCTGAACGGCTGTTTCGGCGGCCGCCGGTTCCGCGACGGCAACGGCCATATCGGCGATGACGGTGCCGGCCAATCCCGGCGCAAGCGGCAAAGCACTGCCCGCGCCGACCAATTGTCTTAAAAAGCCGCGCCGTTTTTCGACGTCGTGATCTTCTTCGCTCATGCCGTCAGCCACTTTTTAATTCATAAAAGCGGTTGAAACCTATCGGTCCGTTCGCGCGGGCTCAAGGCCGGAATCAAGGCCTTTCGGCCGATTTGCGGAGATCGTTTTTCTCTTTCGGAGCCTCTGTTCCGGCAAAAACAAAAGGGCTCCTCGAAAGGAGCCTTGATCTGGCGTCTGCTGCCTAGAGCATGCCGCGAAAAAGTGCTTTGCGATCTCGCTGTTGCGATAGATCGCCAGCGAAGTGGTTTTTCGCGCCAAGCATGCTCTACATTTTTGAATCTAGATCATCTTATCTGCTTTTAGGTGATTCCACGTAAAAGCAGGATGATCTACCGCCTATTCAGCACCAGCGGTGGCAGGAATGGTCGTCGGCGTCGTTTGGCAGCTCAAGATGGCCGAGCCGCCTCCAGGCGTCCAAGCTCGTCTCATTCGAGGTTTCCCATTCGCGCAAAAGCTGCTGATAGGCATCTTCCTCGAAATTGAAGACGCTCTCATAGGCGACGCAGACTATGCCATGGTCGCCGGCTTCGATATCCGACAGCCGGTCGGGATCGCCGATGATGATCTCGCTTTCCTCGGCGGTCATGAACACGCCTTTCACCGGCTTGCCGCAATCACCTTTAAGGATCACAAATTTTTGGAGCATGGATGCTGACACTCGCTGAAACGCATTTGCCGGGGGCGGCAATGGATGAGACGCCGTCTCTATGCCGCGAATTATGCCTATTTTCAAGCCCCTATGGGCAAAAATCATTCTGTATGATGCTCATATTTTAAGCTTTTCGTCTCAGGGGCCCTCCGATCGGTGTTTCTTCGCCCAGCGCAAAATATTGGATGAATCTCTGAAACGCTTCCTTCATCCTCAACGCAGCGCGTGCTTCTTGTCCGTTATCTTAGGCGCTATCGTCGGCGCGGCCGAACAGGCCTCCATTGTTTTAGGGAGGAAGCGATGCGCAAATTGATCGTTACACTCACTGCGACCGCCGCGATATTGATGAGCGGATTGCCCCTGACGCAAGCCGAAGCGCAGTTGTTGCGTGGCGCCGGCGGTATCCCGGCCGCGGCGCAAAACTATACGCCTGTCGAAAAAACCACCTGTCGCGGCACCTTTGGACCCTGGTGCGGCCCGGGTTACACGCGGGCCTGCGGTCCGTATCGCTGCTGGTGCCGCCCCTGCTGGTAAGGCACGTCCGGACGCGGCCTGCACATCACGACGGGCCGCGTCTCAAAGAACCGCTCCCGGTTTGAGGGGCGCAGTCGAGCGAGACTGCCTTTCACCTGGAAAATCTCGCTACAGCATTTTGCTCAAATTGGACATTGACGCACCGAATTCGATTTCCGGGCGCACGGGCGGCGGTCAATTGATTCATCGTCAAGCGTGATCGCGCTCTTGTCCCATTCACCGGCATTCCACCACCGGCGGCGACGGGCGAGCCCATAGCGGCTCTTTATTATTTCCCGAACAAGGGAGATATTTTTGCTCCCGCGCCGGCTTCCCCAGGGAAAAAAATCCGATAGGGCCAGGGCCAGGTCCCGTAACTCAAGTTAGGCTTGTGTATCTACACTCCCGCATGTGAGGCAATGATCCGTGCCTAAGCCAAATTCCCAGCGTCCTGACCTTCTTCCCGTGATCGTGCTTCTGGGAGTGGTCGGCGTCATCTGCATCGGCTTTTGGCTCTTCCCTTACGTGCAGAAGGTGATTCAGCGGGAGGATTGCATTTCGGTCGGCCGCCAGGATTGCGGTTGAGACACAGATGAAGCCGCACGTCGCAGCGGGCCGGATCAATAGATTCAACAGATTGATTTAACGCATTGGACACCGGCTACGCGCGTGTTTTTTCAGTCTCGAAGGCTTGAGAGCATCTTCGCCCTAAGGTGAATCGCGATCCTGCTTCGAGAATTTGTTTTGACGCATGATCCTGTTCTAAAAGTCTGCGATTCTTCGAGATCATGCCCAAGGGACATATCGGAATGCAAGATGGCTCTGGAGTTGGCGAACGGCATTTCATGCTGTTTGGAAAGATCGTTCAGAGTTTCGCCGCGCATGAGTTGCTGATGTCGCGCATCATGGCGCATCTGCTCGGGACGCAAACCGCATCTGCCATGCTGGTGACGCACCATCTCACCTTCGAGGAAAAGCACCGCACTTTGCTCGACCTGCTTCGTCACCGCAATGTCCCGCTCGACCAATATGATCGCGTGCGGACCTATCTCAACGTTCTTCTGACCCTCGCGCCGCTGCGCAACGATATCGTCCATTCCGTATGGGTTCCGGCCCAATCGCCGGGGCTTATTCAACCAGATTGGATTCTCAATCCGCCGCCCCGGCTGAAAGCGCTTCATGCGGGAGCCGACAGTCCGCCCGGCGATTTCGTCGAAGATGACACCGAAAAATCGGCCTATAGTCTCGACGATTTCACCGAGATAGCCGCCAATCTCGAAAACAATCTTGCACTGTTTTCGGACTATGCCGCCGAGGCTGGGCTGGTCGGTAAATTCTAGATCAGAGCATCTTGGTCCCCACCATGGACAGCGACGCCGTCCATGGTGTTGGAACATACAAAGAGATGAGGCCTCAATATTTGGCGACGAGCGGCGCCGGTGCGGGCGGCGCCCACAAAGGCACAACCAGGCGGCCCCAGAAGCGCGTGTCATAACCAGTGTAATTGCGTTCGGCCACGTCGCGAGTCACGTAAAATTGCGTGATCACCGGGCCGAAATTATAGCCCACCAGTCCGCCCAGCGCGAATTGCTGCTGCGGATGCGAGAAACCGAAATTATCCAGATCGCGCGCGGCGCCGCCGAGATCGGTCGAGCCATAACCGACGAGGCCCACTTCCCATTTGTCGATATGTTTCGTCGCGGCGAAGTCGATCTGCGCCGAATCCGGCTGGGTGTGGATACCCGTGTTTTCGTCGTTGAAACTATGACCATAGAAGAAATTGGCGCTCAACGACCAGTTGTCATGGTTATAGGCGATCGAAGCCGATTCGAGGAAGGTCCAGAAATTTCCGCCGATGCCGATATTATTGCCGACATCCGTATCG
>JAATEW010000309.1 GCA_015655535.1 Hyphomicrobiales bacterium
CACGGGCGATCGCCAAATCCTAATGCGTTTGCACTGGCAGGCGGTCCCGGGCGCGATCCATGACGAGCACGACGACGGAGGTATCGTCGAGATCGGGGTAATAAGCATTGGCATATTGAAAGGCCCAGCCGCCCGGCCGGGTGTTCGGCTTTTGCGCGGCCCAATCGCCGGCGACATCGAGAACCTGCAAAGGCACGAGCCAATCGAGCCCGGCGCGCACCGGCGCCGCGGTCTTTTCCGCGTCGGCCTCGATCAGCGCATGGCAGGCCAGCGCCGTATCCCACACAGGCGAGACGCAAGGCTGGCAATAGGCTTCGTCGGCTTTCACGACCAGCAGACGATCGATCGCCTTCTTGACTTGGACGAGGCGCGGCTCATCCGCCGGAAAGCCGAGCGCATCATACATCATGGCCGAATAGGCCATGGCCGGATAGATGGCGCCAAGCCCCTCTTCGCCGTTCAAACGTTCGTCCACGAAGGCCACGGCCTTATCGACGGCGCTCTTGCGCAGGCTTTTAGGGAAATAGGGTTCCGCACGCTGCAGGACCTTGTCGATCGCCCCGAAGATCGCGGTCCAGGGAAAGGTCTGATGCGGGCCGGCCGGCCAATGGCGCACAAGCTCCGGCGGTTCGACGAACAATTCGCCGATGTTAATGCCCCGCGGATTGCGCGCCTTGGGCTTCAGACTGTTCACCACCATCAGCGGCACGAGAACGGTGCGCGCCCAATAGGAGACTTTCGTGAGGTGAAACGGAAACCAGCGCGGCAAATGCATGATTTCGATCGGCATCACCGGAATGCCGCG
The DNA here is from genome assembly GCA_015655535.1 of Hyphomicrobiales bacterium. GTDB lineage: Bacteria > Pseudomonadota > Alphaproteobacteria > Rhizobiales > Beijerinckiaceae > Methyloferula. Next base: position 806 of record JAATEW010000309.1, read on the forward strand.
CCATGGCACTTCGCCAAACAGCGCAAGCAGGGCGCGGGTGAACACATTCGTCATGGCGGCGCCGCCATGCGCTAGAATCGCTTCGCGCGCCCGCGCCATATGTGGCGCATCCGGCGCGTCGCCGATCACCTTCAAAGCGAAATAGGCTTTGACGCTGGAGCTGACGTTGAACGCACCATCCTTGAACAGGGGCCAGCCGCCATGCGCCGCCTGTTCGCGCCGCAGATAATGGCCGATCTTGGCTTCGAGGGCCGCGTCCAGCTCGTCGCCGAAATAATGCTTGAAGAGAATATATTCGGCCGAAATCGAAACATCGGCTTCGAGTTCGAACACGAAATGCCCGTCCGGACGCTGCTCGGCGAGAAGCGCACGCGTCGCCTGCGCGATACTCTGATCGAGATCGCTCAAGCGCGGTTCCGGCGCCTCATCGATTGTGGCTATGTCCGAAAAACGCGTGTCTCTCACGATCATTGCCCAGGTTTTCTGAAAGACGCCGATGCCGTCCGGCATCGATATGTCTTCAGATCAAGTTCTCTACGCTTTCACAGACACGCGGCGAGCTGTGCTGTTTCCCGGTAACGGGCATTCCTATCGCGTATGAAGATATTCATCCGCCGCGCGGTTTCCCGAGCGAAGCGCACCTTCAATTGTGGCTGGCAAACCAGTCGCTGTCCAATCCCCGGCAAGCAAAAGATTGGTGTAGTTGCTTCTAGGTCCCGGCCGTCTGGCTTCTTCCTGCGGCGTCGCCGCGAAAGTCGCCCGTTTTTCCTTGATGATTTGCCACGCGGGGAGCGGGGCGGCAATATGTGTCAATTGTGTCACGTCTGCCCAAATTCTTTCAGCAAGCTCTTCGCGCCCCACGTCGAGCAGCCGGTCAGCCCCGCTGATCGTGACCGAAAGCCGGTCCGGATAGGCGAAAAGCCATTCCGTCAGACCGTTGATGGCGCCCTGAATCGGCGGCAGAGACGGCGGTGGCGCGATCTTGAAATGCGCGTTGACGATGGCCCGGAAGGATTGCGGTACCACAAGACCGGTCACCAAGTCTTCTGCGACGGGCGCCGGCACGGCAAGGATAATGGCATCGCCTGTTCCAACGCCGACGCGCGTCTCGTCGAATTCGAGCGCCGCCACATGCGCATCGGCGAAAGCAAGAGCGCGCAGGCGGTGTTCGAACCTGACCTCCGCCTTCTGACAGGCGAGATATCGCAGTGCCGGCTCGATAAAGGCCGCGGTCAAGCCTTTGACGGCGACAAGCGGACGGCAGGCGGCAGCCCCCTTCATCAAGGTCTCGCGTGTGACGGCAGCCGCCAGCACCGCCGAGCCTTCCTTCGGTTCCGTGTTGAGAACAGCGAGAAAGAACGGCTGCCACAGCCGCTCATAGAGGAGACCTTCGCAGGCTATGACTTCGCCAAGCCTCTGCCCGTTACGCGCCATGAGAAGCCGAAGCAGCCCGAGATAATCCGAAGCCTTGGTGGCCGGCACGCGCCTGCCCGGCACGAAAATCCACCATGGGAAGGGTCCGGCATTGGGATGCAGAACCCAGCTTTCGCCGGTCGCGAGATCGACGAAAGGAAAACGCGCGTCCTTTGGCCCTTCGAGCGCATCCTCACTGCCGATGCGCTTCAAGAAATCGCGCACCGCGTAATTGCCCGACAGCAGCAGATGATTGCCATTGTCGATGGTGAGATCGAGTGCCGGTTCATAATAGGACCGGCATCGGCCCCCGGCTTGGCGCGCGGCTTCGTAAACCACGACATCGCGCGTGCCATCCGCAAGCCGCACCGCCGCGGCCAGACCCGCGAGCCCGGCGCCGATAATATGAACCTTGGGTCGCGGCATCAAAAAAAGCCGTATCGCACGATTGCGAGCAAGAGGCGCAGTTTCGACACGGAGACGCGCTTGCGCGGCGCTGTAAAGCCGCGCGCGATCAGATTATCGAGAATGCCGCGATAGCCGATCCCCATGATACGCGGCGCCTTGACGCTTGCCCGGGGACACAGTGCCATCACGTCATAGGCCGTCGCAAAATGCGCCTTGGCTTTTTCGATGACGGGTTGGCAGGCACGCCCGAGCGCCGGATCTGCCATGACCTCCTTCGGCAAGGTGGACCGAATCCCGGCGGCTTCGAGCGCTTCGCGCGGCAGATAAAGCCGGTCGATTTCGGCGTCCTCGTCGACATCGCGCAAGATGTTGGTCAATTGGAAGGCCCGGCCCAAATGGTGCGCGAGGTCGCGTCCATGTGCGCGCGGCACGCCGAAGACATTGACCGAAAGTCGCCCGACCGCGCTGGCGACACGGTCGCAATAAAGATCGAGCGTCGCAAAATCCGGCGCCTGGATATCGGCTTCGACATCCATGTCCATACCATCGATCACGGCATGGAAATCCTCGCGTTGAAGATCGAATGCCCGGATCGCCTCGGCCAATGGCGCGAGATGCGCGGGCGGCGGTGCGCCTGCGTAAAGCGCATCGATATCGGCGCGCCAGACATTCAACTGCTGCGCGCGCTCCGGCCTCGGTCCGCCATCGTCGGCGATATCGTCGACGGCACGGCAGAAGGAATAGATCTCGAACATGGCCTCGCGCTCTGCCTTCGGCAGAATGCGCATAGCCGTGTAAAATGAGCTTTTGCTCGCGCGCTGGGCCGCGTCCGGCGGCGATGAAACGGTGACGTCGCTCATGACGGATCGCCTTCCGCGCTTTGTAGCTTGCGGCGCGCAAAGGTCTTCAAGCCGGACGCCAAACCGGCGAGAGTCCAGATCAAGAAACCAGGTTTCGTCAAACGTACGGGCTCGCTCAGGGGATCATGGGCAATAAGACGCTGCGTCAGCGTCTCCGCGAGCTTTACGATGATCGCCGTTTCAAGGCAAAGCCGGAAATCCCTTACCTGCCCTGGTAAAGCGGCACCTTGCACCACAAGCGCCTTGGTTTTTTCCGCGAGGCTTTTGAGATAGACGCGCAACGCGGGCGGCGCCGCCGGCAGATCCAGTGCCTCGACGCCGAAGCCGGCCTCTGTCAAACCGTCAAGCGGGATATAGACGCGATCGATATTATGATAATCGGCAACGCAATCCTGCAGATGATTGATGACTTGTAGAGCCGCGCAAAGCGCATCGGATGCGGGCCAGGTCGCTTCGCTTTCGCCATGGACGTCGAGCACGAAACGCCCGACGGGCGCGGCCGAATAGGCGCAATAAAGCATCAACTCGTCCCAACTCTCGTAGCGCTTCTTGACGGCATCCATGCGGAACGCCTGCAAGAGGTCGAGCGCGTGATGGGGCGAAAGATTGTGCTCGGCAAGCGCCAGCCGCAAAGGCACGGCATCGGAAATGACATCCGTTCTGCCCTTCAAGGTCGACTCGAAATCGTCGAGCGCGAATAATTTTTCTTTCGCCGTCAGAACAGGATCGTCCGCGACATCGTCGGCGCTGCGGGCGAAGCGGTAAAAGGCCATGATCGTGGCGCGATGCGCGGGCGCGATCAAAACCGAAGCGACGGGAAAATTTTCATCCTTATGCGTCTTCGAAGGCTGTGGAGGCACGAAGCTCATCGCACATATCCATGTTCGCGAAACCAGCTCACGGCCTCAGCCAGTGCCTCGCCATAAGGCCGCGCGCGATAACCGAGATCCTGTTCAGCCTTGGCCGAACTAAAAAACATCCGATGTTTCGACATGCGCAATCCGTCCAGGGTCAAGAAAGGCTCGCGGCCCGTTATATGGGCCGCGGCTTCCGACACCAATGCGAAGGGGTAAAGCAGCGGCCGCGGCAGGCGGACCCGGGGCGGCATACGGTCGCTCAGACAGGCGATTTCCGACAGCATGGTGGCAAGCGGCACGTTCTGTCCGCCGAGTATATAATGTTCGCCCGTCTTGCCGCGGCGAAGCGCAGCAATATGCCCCTCTGCGACATCATCGACATGGACGAGATTGAGGCCAGAGTCGACATAGCCAGGCACATGTCCCGAGGCCGTCTCGACGATGATGCGGCCGGTCGGCGTCGGTTTGACATCGCGCGGACCAATCGGCGTCGAGGGATGCACGATCACGGCGGGCAGGCCCTCGTTCGCGATCATCTCCTCGACCACCCGCTCGGCCGCCACCTTGCTGCGCTTATAGGCGCCGATCGCCGAGGATTCCGTGTGCCGCATCGTTTCATCCGCCGGTTTGCCGCAAACCGGCAAAGCGATCGTCGCGACGCTGCTCGTATAGATCACGCGTTCCAATCCGGCGCTCAACGCGGCCTTCATCACATTGCGCGTGCCTTCGCGATTTGTTTGCACCAGCTCTTCGGGCCTGCGCGTCCAAAGCCGGTAATCGGCGGCCAGATGAAAGAGAAATTTCGTGCCGGACACGGCCTCCGCGACAGATCCCGCATCGCACATGTCGCCTTCGGCGATTTCGACATCGAGATTTGCGAGGTTGATACGCGGGCTCGTTGGCCGTAAGAAGGCGCGGACCGAATATCCTGCGCCTACCAAAGCCTTAACGACCGCGGACCCGACGAAGCCTGAGGCTCCCGTGACCAATACCTTGTCACCTGCCACGCCGCCTCGCCCCCGGACCCGCAAATTGGGAAATATCGCCCCCTCGCCCGGGGGGCATATCATTTCTGCCGAGATCTGGGCAACCGGCCAGCGCGCGGACGCGAGATTGGACCGGCACCATCACGCGAAAGTGGTCGTGCAATCTCAAATTTGCCCGAAATCCATGGCCGATCCCCGGTCTGAGGCCGGCATTTATCGGTCGAAGGCCCATTTTATGTTTACTTAGAGCCTCAAAGCCAACCGAATTCCTGTCGAGCCCCCGCAAGAGACCCTGTATAAGCGTGCCATGACCGAAGACATTCCCGCCTTGACCGAATCTGAGAAACCCGCCCGCAAGCCGCCCCTGCGCGCCCTGGCTCCGCTTCTGCCCTATGTGCTGCGTTATAAGTCGCGCATCGTCGGCGCCTTCATCTCTTTGACCTTCGCATCGGCTGCAACGCTTGTCGTGCCTTTCGCGATCAGGCGGATGATCGATTTCGGCTTTTCCGCCCAAAGCGACAGACTCATCAATACATATTTCTTCGCGCTGATCGCCGTCGTCGGCGTCTTGGCTTTATCTTCGGCCTTCCGTTATTTCTTCGTCATGTCGCTCGGCGAACAGGTGGTCGCCGATCTGCGCACCGATGTCTTCGCGCATCTGACGAAGCTCGACGCGACATTCTTCGATAGCGTGCGCACCGGCGAACTCGTGTCGCGGCTCACCGCCGACACGACGCAGATGAAATCGGCCTTCGGCTCGTCGGCGTCCGTGGCGCTGCGCAATTTCTTCCTGTTCATCGGCGCGATCGGGCTCATGATCTATTCGAGCCCGAAACTCTCCGCCTTGGTGCTCGTCGCCATTCCCATCATCGTGCTGCCGCTTGTCGCCTCCGGACGCGCGGTGCGCAAGCGCTCGCGCGCGGCGCAGGATGCGCTGGCCGATGCGACTGCTTATGCGACCGAAAATCTCGGCGCGGTTCGCGTCATGCAATCTTTCGGTGCGCAAGCCGACACCAATAAGCGCTTCGCGGGTGCCGTCGATTACGCCTTCCAGGCGGCGCGCAGCGCCATCGGCGCCCGCGCGATCCTGACCGGCGTTATCCTGTTTCTGGCCTTTTCGAGCGTCGTCGCCGTATTGTGGCTCGGTTCGCAAGACGTTTTGGCCGGCCGCATGACCGGCGGGCTTTTGTCGCAATTCGTGCTTTACGCCATTTTGGGCGCAAGCTCGCTCGGCCAATTGAGCGAGGTCGGCAGCGAACTCGCCGCCGCCGCGGGCGCGGCCGAACGCATCGCAGAAATCCTCAAGATCGAACCTGCCATTGTCGCGCCGGTTCCAGCCGCCCTATTGCCGGTGCCGTCGATGGGCACGATCACGTTCCAAGACGTGAGCTTCTTCTATCCATCGCGTCAGAAGGACGCCGCTTTGCGGGGCCTGAGTTTCGAGGTCGCGCGCGGCGAAACGGTAGCGATCGTCGGCCCCTCGGGCGCCGGCAAGTCGACGCTCTTCCGACTTCTGCTGCGTTTCTATGATCCGACCTCCGGCCGCATTCTGATCGACGGCACCGATATCAAGACCGTCGATCCGGCCGATCTGCGCCGCCATATCCGCAGCGTGCCGCAGGATCCGGTGATTTTCGGCATCAGCATATTGGATAATATCCGCTACGGCATGCCGGAGGCGAGCGAGGCCGCCGTGCGCGACGCAGCCGAGCGCGCCGCCGCCGATCAATTCATCCGGGCTTTGCCCGAGGGCTATGCCACGCAGGTCGGCGAGCGTGGCATCACGCTGTCGGGCGGCCAGAGGCAAAGGCTCGCGATTGCGCGGGCCATTTTGCAGCATGCGCCGATCCTTCTGCTCGACGAGGCGACCTCGGCACTCGATGCCGAAAACGAGATCCAGGTGCAATCGGCGCTCGAAAAGCTGATGGCCGAGCGCACCACGCTCGTCATCGCGCATAGGCTCGCGACCGTCTTGAAGGCGCATCGCATCCTCGTCATCGACAATGGCAGGATCGTCGAAGAAGGCACGCATCAGACGCTCGTCGCCAAAGACGGCCTTTACGCCAAGCTCGCGCGGCTGCAATTCGAGACCGGCGCAATCGCCTTGCAGGACGGCCGCACGGCGGCGGCGTGATGCCCCTGAATCGCAGAGGCGGGCCGAGGCGGCAGACACAATCAGAGGGAACGCAGATGTGCGGCTGTTTCGACGTTGTAAGCTGTGCCCACAGTCTCGCGAACGCTCTGCAGCACCTCATCTGCAAGCGCTGCATTTGTTTTTGCGACAGCCCGTGATACCGCGATAGCGCCGATTTGCGCGGCTACAGTCGCAACCGCGAGGCTCCGCCTCTGAGACGCAGGAATCGCATCTTCCAGCGCGTTCTCAAGCATCGCGACCAACGCCTCGAATGCGCGGGTGAAGCTGGCGCTGACGACGCAACCCTGACGCCCAACTTCGCTGGCAGATGCCCCAAGCGGACAACCCGTCTCTAAGCTGTCACGTCTATCTGGCGAGAAGAGCCCGTCGAGGTGTTCCCCGAATGACAGGCGCCGATCGCCCGTCGACGCTAGGAACCCGGCCATATTGCCGTCGAAGCCATGGGAGAAGGCTTCAGCCGCTAGCACCTCCTTCGACGGGAAATGGGCATAAAGCGCGCCATGGGTCAGCCCGGCTTCCTTGGCGATATCCGCTACGCCCACGCCGTCTATGCCACGCTTCCGGAACAGCCGGCTGGCCGCTTCGAGGATGGCAATTCGGTTCTCCGCCACCTTTTCCCTGGAAACACGCATCTTCTGCTCCTGAACCCGCCACAAAATTTTTGATTGCGACCGAAATTAAAATCCCCTAGACACCTGTAAGGCATTTAATTGTGATCGCCATCAATATAGCGAGAACGGAGAGATAGGCAATGCGTTACAAGCTTTTCGGCAAACATACGGGACTGCGGGTCTCCGAACTGGTGCTCGGGGCCGGCAATTTCGGCACTCGATGGGGGCATGGCGCCGAGCCGGATGAAGCCCGCCGCATCTTCGACGCTTATGCGGACGCCGGCGGCAACTTCATCGATACGGCCAACGGCTATCAGTTCGGTCAGTCCGAGGAGATTCTGGGCGATCTGCTGACTGGGCGGCGCGACGACTTCGTGCTGGCGACAAAGTTCACCGCGAGGACCGATCTCAACTCCGGTGTCCTCGTCACCGGCAATAGCCGCAAGGCCATGGTCTCGTCGGTCGAAGCAAGCCTAAAACGGCTCAAGACGGATCGGATCGACCTCTACTGGGTCCACATGTCGGATGGGGTCACGCCAGCCGAAGAGATGGTGCGGGGCTTCGATGACCTGGTCCGCGCGGGCAAGATCATCTATGCGGGTCTCTCCGACTTTCCGGCATGGCGCGTGGCGCGCGCCGTGACCATTGCTGAACTCCGCAACGCCGCTCCCATCGCGGGTCTTCAGGTCGAGCATAGCCTCGTCGAACGCACCACCGAGCAGGAGCTTCTTCCAG
>JAATEW010000144.1 GCA_015655535.1 Hyphomicrobiales bacterium
CCACCAATCCCCTGTCGCTCGTCGATCGCGGTTTCGTCTATGCGATCGCGCATATGCGCGGCGGCACGGATAAGGGCTGGCATTGGTACACGGACGGCAAGCTCGAAAAGAAACCCAATACGTTTTCGGATTTCGTCGCGGCCGGGCGGCATCTGGCGGCTTCAGGCTATACGCAAGAGGGCCACATCGTGGCGCATGGCGGCAGCGCCGGCGGCATGCTGATGGGCGCGTCCGTCAATCTGGCGGCCGAGCTTTTCGCGGGCGTCATCGCCGACGTGCCTTTCGTCGATGTCATCAACACGATGCTCGATGCCGATCTGCCGCTGACGCCGCCCGAATGGCTCGAATGGGGCAATCCGATCCTCGATGAAAAAGCCTTCAAGGCCATGCTGGCCTATTCGCCTTATGACAATGTCGCGGCCAAACATTATCCGCCGATCCTGGCGCTCGGCGGTCTCACCGATCCGCGCGTGACCTATTGGGAACCGGCGAAATGGGTCTCGCGTCTGCGTGCGACCATGACCGGCGGTGGCCCCATCCTGCTCAAGACCAATATGGATGCGGGGCATGGCGGCGCCTCGGGTCGCTTCGATCATCTGGCCGAGATCGCGCTCGAATATGCCTTCGCGCTCGCCTGCGTCGATGGGACTTTGGCTGCTTACGCCTATTGAATTTTATGCGTCGGCGCCTGCGCCTTGCCGTTCCTCGATAAAGGCCTTCAATTCCGCCATCGAGGCAAAGCGGAAAATGCCGGCTTCGGATTGCGCTTCGATCGAACCGTCTGCGAACATCAGATAGGCCGTGCCTTCCGCCTCATAGCGTCCGATGACCGCTGGCTCCGCCACCGGCGGTTCGACAGGCGGCGGCGTGTGACGCTCCTCGGCGGGAGGCTCGGCATGCGTCGGGCTTGGAGCCTCGGCACGAACGTGGTCTTCCGGCTCCGCGGCCGCCTCTTCACCAACGGCAGGTGCCTCGGCTTCCGCCTCGCCGATTGGTTCGGGTTCGTCGATTCCCGACTCGGGCTCGATGGCGGAGGGAGTCTCGGCTGAGGCATCGAGATCGGCTGGATGCTCCGTGGCCGGAGCCACTGCCTCGACCGGGGGAGGAGGGCTGAAGGCGGTATCCCGTTCCCGCGATAAGATCGGTCTTTCGATCTCCTCGGTCACGCGTTTCCACATTTCATCGAGCGACAGGGCGGCGGCTGAAGGGCGCGGGGTCTGAGGCGCCGCGGCTTCTTCCACGGGAGGCGGATTTGGAGCGGCTAAACTGGTCTCAACCTCTTCGAACATGGCGCTCGATACGGGTACCGCATCCTCCAGCGGCTCCGGCTCCTGCGCATAAACGGGTCTGGCAGGCGGTGCCGCCACAGGCGCGGCGGGGCGGGGCGCTGGGGGCCAAAGCCCGGGAACATCCCGGCGTTGTCCGGAACTCGCCTCCGCGGCTGTCAAAGGCGAGGCGGCCGACAAAGGCGGCGGCATGTGGGGCGCAACGGAGGGAGCAGGCGGAGGTTCGGCAGCCAAAGGTTCGATAGGGGGCGGTGATGAGGCGGCGAGCGGTGCCACGCGAATGGCCTCTGCTGGTGCGGGCGGCACCCGCACGGAGGCCACGGATGTCTTGAAGAGGCCATGGAGCGCCTGCAGCTTTTGCAGGACCATTCCAAGGCCGATGGTTACAATCCCGCCTGTCAGGGCGACGGAGCCGGCGATGACTTCGGCCCAGCCCCGTTCGAGCGTAATGATGCTGTATCCGTCGTAAACTGACAGACCTCCAACGACCGCCAAGAGGGCACCAAGGACGAAGACGATATAACTCATAATGTCAGACCCAACGCGACGGAGTCTCCTCCAGGGATCGAGACCAGTTTCACGCGTTTTCGCACGCGGCAGCTTAACAACAAGTGTGCGAAGTAAACGACGAATCAACGGCAAAATAAAGGCATATTTTTATTATGCTCAAGCTTCTTAAAAAGTGATTCTATATAATACTTGTTTGGAACAGGTGGGACGCTACTTCGTTTTCAAGCAGATTAGCCGGGCTTGTCTTCGGCTCTGCTTTTAATCGTGAGGAGCAGTCATGTCATTTACCTTGCCGAATCTCCCTTACGCCTATGACGCGTTGCAACCCTATCTTTCGAAGGAAACGCTCGAATATCATCACGACAAGCATCACAAAACTTATGTGACGACCGCTAATGATCTGTTGAAGGGCAGCGGCCTCGAAGGCAAGTCACTCGAAGACGTGATCAAGAGTTCTCATGGTAAGAACGTACCTCTCTTCAATAATGCCGTGCAGCATTACAATCACACCGAATATTGGAAATCGATGAAACCCAATGGCGGCGGGAAAATTCCTGGCTCCTTGGAGAAGGCTTTGAAAGAGTCCTTCGGCTCGATCGACAAGATGCACCAGGCGCTGGTCGAAGCCGCCACCAGCCAATTCGGCTCGGGCTGGGCCTGGCTCTCCGTCAAGGACGGAAAGATCAGCGTGTCCAAGACGGGAAACGCGGAGAATCCGCTTCTCGAAGGCGCGATGCCGATCCTCGCGATCGATGTCTGGGAGCATGGCTATTACATCGACTATCGCAACCGGCGGCCGGATTATCTCAAGGCCTTCATGGAGAGCCTCGTGAACTGGGACTATGCCGCTGAAAAATATGATCACGCCATCAAGGGCGTGCAAAAGGCAGCCTAGACGGAGGCGACTTAAACCGACGCGACCTGGCGCAGGAAATGATCCACGGTGGCGCTGAGCTGGCGCGTCTGGTCGGCGACATCCGCCGCTGAATATCGGACCTGCGCCGCCGACTGGTCCGCTTCCGCGACGGCGATCGACAGGCTCTTCATGCTTGTCGTCGCCGACTCAGCGCTTGCGGCGGCTTGGATCACGCTTTGCAGAATTTCCGCGGTTGCCTGCGATTGATGTTCGACGGCGCTCGCGATGATGGCAGTAAAGCCCTGCGCCTCCGTCATCGTCGAGGCGATGGATGAAATGCCGTTCACGGCATTGGCGGTCGCGCTTTGAATGGCTTCGACATGTTCGGCGATGCGCTGCGACGCCTTCGCGGTTTGATTGGCGAGCGTCTTGACCTCTTGCGCCACGACTGCGAACCCACGGCCGGCTTCGCCCGCCCGCGCCGCTTCGATCGTCGCATTAAGCGCGAGAAGATTGGTCTGCGCCGCGATGGCCTGGATCAAGCCGGTGATTTCGCTGATCTCGCCGGCTTTCGCAGCGAGGCCATGAATGGTGCCGCTCGTTTCGGTCGTGGCGCGTGCCGCCGCCCGCATTCCGGCCTGATCGTGCTCGACCTGACGTTCGATCTCCGTGATGGAAGCCGATAATTCTTCCGAAGAGCGCGCGACCATGCGCACATTGGTCGAGGCCGCGTTCATCGATTGCAATGAATCATTGGCGCGCTGGCTGTTCTCTTTGGCGATGTTGGCGAGGAGATCCGCGACCACCGCCATCTGATCGCTATGCGCATTGACCTGCGCCAGAGCACCGCTCACCATCGAGCGGAAATCGGCGACCATGATCTCGATCTGGTGCCGGCGTTCTTCCGCATGGCTGCGCGCTTCTTCGACGCTGGTCTGCAGGCTTTGGCGTTCCGTCAGTTTCTCCTTGAAAAATTGAATCGTCCGCGCCATGGCGCCGATTTCGTCGCTGCGTTGGCAGCAAGGCACGGGCACTTTCAAATCGCCGTCTCCCATTCTGAGAATGACTTTCGCCAGTTGATCGAGCGGCGACGTGATCCGGATGAGCAGGATGTAGAGAATCGAGCCGACGATCGCGAGGAGAAGAGCGGCGCCCACGGCCGAGACGAGAAACTCGTTCGTGGCGCTCATGCGTGAATGCGTGCGCGAATAGCGCGCGGCGACGTAGCCGAGGAAGGGCTTTCGTGCGGATGGGCCGTAAAGGCGGCTTGCCACCACGACGGAGTCATCGTCCACCGACCCATAGCTTTGGAGCGGCGCCGCTCCATCGCTGGGAATGAGGGCGGCCTTTATAGGGGCGCGGTTCAACGCCAGTTCCGGCGTCGCCGACCGGGAGACGAGCACATGGCCGTTTTGATCGGCGACGAGGATGGCAACCGCGTCGCCGTCCTTGAGGAGTCCTTCGGCGATGGCTTTTATCAGATTGCCGAAGGCGGGGTTTGCCGGGTTGGAGGGATCCGGAAGCGCCTGTTCGATCGCATCGCTCAACGGCTGCTTGATGATGTCGATTGAGGTTTCGGCGCGCGAGGTCAGCGTCGCGAGCGCCTGGCGCTGATTATAGAGTCCGGCGACGATAATGGTGATGATCAAAGCCGCGGCGATGATCGCCAGCGAAAGCGTAACGATCGAATGGCGCATCGACGTCTTGCCGCCAGGCACGCTCGACCTGGCAGGTGCGGGCGTGCCTTCGGCCGCGTCTAAGAATCCTCGCCTCGTTAAGATCATTTATCAACTCAAAACCGTCTGCGCGGCCGTTATGACGAGGTGGCCCTCGTCTTGAGTTCGGTATTGGGAGCGGTGGGCGTGATAACGAAACGCTCGTTGTTTTTGCGCGTGGCAGCCCGCAAAATAACAAGCAGAATTCAAAATCAAGGGAAACATGTATTAATCAGGTTAAAACAACGTTTCCGAGTTGTGATGGTCAAGTCAAGCCGATGTAAGCCGCGCTAGACTGGCTCCTTTCAGGTCTAAGCAGGCCTTAAATCTTGAAGACATTAGGAATTCCAGTTCTTTCGGGCGCGAGACCGTGACCGGATCGAGGCCGATCAACTCGTCGTCGACGAAGCCCGGGTGGCACATGACGAGATGGTGTTGCCCGGGCGCAACGAGATAGCGGGCGAAATCCAGCGCGTAATCGCGG